>CAJMSO010000260.1 GCA_905216075.1 uncultured bacterium
CGCGCGGCGGGGCTTTTTGTGCCGCGTCGATGCCCCGAGATGGGTAAAGCCAAGGCATACCGCCCGCTGCGGATAGGTGGTGCACTTCCCAGCGTGCATTTTTGGGAGTATTCAGCAGACTCTGAAAAATGCATAGCGTTGTGAATGGGCCGTAGTGGTCCGCAGGCGCCCATCGACAGCCATTGCGGGCGGGCTATCGATGAGTGGAGGGGGTTGTTACTGAGTTTCTGCTTTGCGACGACCTGCAACACTGCTGTAACCACGTCGTTTTGTCGTTCGCGATGGGGTCGTTGGGACCCACGGTGCTGAATACTCCGTTTTTTGCACGGCCGAAGGTGGGGTACCCTGAGACGAAGCAAAAAGATTCCTCATTTCTATGCAAATACCGAAAGGATTTATACAAGATTGTGATTGTAAGCCGTGCGCGTGCGCAAAATCGGCGCGAGGACGTCTGGAGGTGGCTCGGCTTCTAGGGCATCGCACGTGTAGAACGGTTAAAATCGGGATTCGGTCTTAGTTTTATTTGGAAGGATGCATATGGGTTCCAATATCGATGCTTCTCTAGAGGAGACGCTCTCCTATATCGCGGGACAGCTTAAGACGCTGACTTCTATTGCTTCGCCTACGGGGTTTACCCGTGCGGCGACTGATTATCTGATGGAAACGTTGCGCGATATGGGCTTTGGCCCTGAGCGTTCCAATAAGGGCAACGTGCTGGTTGAGCTTGGCGGCGAGGGCGAGCCGCTTGTGTTGGCGAGCCATGTCGATACCCTGGGCGCCATGGTGCGCTCCATTAAGGACAATGGTCGCCTGCGTCCCACGACGCTTGGTGGGCACCAGTGGTCTACGGCCGATGGCGAGAACTGCACCGTCTACACGCGTGACGGCAATGTGTACACGGGTGTGGTCCTCAATACCGAGCCTTCGGCGCATGTGGCCGATGAGCCGGTCAAGGCCATCGAGAAGAACATGGAAATCCTGCTCGACGAGAACGTTGACAGCAAGGACGATGTACTCGAGCTGGGCATTCAGACCGGCGACATCATTGCTATGGATCCGCGTACCACGGTGACGGAGAGCGGCTACATTAAGAGTCGCTTCCTGGATGACAAACTGTCGGCGTCGATTCTGCTGGGTCTGGCCCGCGCCGTTGCTGACGGCGAGGTGTCGCTTTCGCGCAAGGTGTCCCTGCTCTTTACCGTGTACGAGGAGGTCGGCCACGGCGGCGCTTTCGTGCCGGCCGACACGCGCGAGATGATCAGCGTTGACATGGGCTGCGTGGGCGACGACCTGGGCTGCACCGAGCGCATGGTGTCGATTTGCGCCAAGGATTCGGGCGGCCCCTACAACTACGATCTGGTGACCACGCTGTCCAATATCGCGCGCGAGCTTGAGCTCGATTACGCCATCGACGTGTACCCGCATTACGGCTCGGACGTCGAGGCCACGCTCTCTGCCGGCTACGACATCCGTCACGGCCTGATCGGCCCCGGCGTGTATGCGAGCCACAACTACGAGCGCAGCCACATGGACGGCGTGCGCAATACCTACGAGCTGGTTCGCGCCTACGTCCAGCGCTAACGATGCAGCGGCCTCGGCTGGCACAGCAGTACCGACCGAGGCCGCCCTCTGTAAGTTGCGGTGAAATAGGGACTGTTCAAGCGTTTTAAATGCGAAAACAGTCCCTATTTCACCGCAACTTAGGGGGCAGTGCTGTTATCTCTGCACGTGACGTAGTACCTCAACGGCGGCGCTTACCTCTATCATGCGGCGCTCGAGACCGCGGCGGATGGCCTTGAGGCGATTGCCTGCTGTTGCCCATGCGCTTTGTGAGAGGATTTCGACTGCCTCGTCGACGAACCTATCGAGATGCGACGCATCGAACCAATCGAGCGAGTCAACAAATGCTAGCTGAGTGGAAGGGTCCGGACCAAACGGTTTGGCGGCAAATCCAAACTCCCCGGCAACGAGCACGGCGGTTGGCACGTTGTACCACAGGCAATTGCCACTATCGAACAGCGGTGCAGGCCGCATTTCCAGCGTGTCGACATTGCGGACGATGCCGAAGTTTCGCCAGTGGCGGTCGCTGTTGGCCAGGAGGGCATCGCAGACAATCATCTGCGACATGGATTTTCTTACCGCGGCTTCGTCAGCTCCGTGTCTGCCAAGATAGCGACAGTATCGATCGTATGTTGAGTTTCCTCGCTGGCCACCGAGTGCGTCCCTGATATAAGCGGCCGGCACGTATTCCTCACGGCCATTAAGAAAGTCATCGCATAGGCATACGGGCCCGTCGAACATGCGCTCGACCGTATAGGGAACAAACTCACCTTTGGATAGCAGACGCCGATGTAGAGCTGTTGCAACCGCCTCGTTAAACGGTCGCTGATCGTCCATTCCGCATCCTTTGACCAGGATGCGAACACCATTGCGGATCATCCAAGATTTGGGGAGCTCACCCTCGGACGTATTGTCAGGATTTTTGAGTCCGATGCCCTCAAGCCAGCCTGAACGATGCTCGGGTGCCGACCGTTCAAAATCGTTTTCGAAGTAATTGAGGCGCTGCCAATCGAGTCCATCGCAGTCGACCGGTCTTAGCCAATAGCAATCCGAAAGCGAAAAACCCAGGCAACGAACGGGCACTTCAATACCGCTGTCAATTCCCAGCTCGCGATAGCGCGAGATGAGTCCGGGGCGGACGTCGGGCACCGACCGGTGGCTCCACCACGTGTTGAGCGCTCGTTTATTCACCGTTGGAGAAGAACTCGAGCACGTGCCAAACGGCATCCTTCGTGCATCGAGTATTTCGGCAATTTCAAAGGAAAACTCGCGCGTTGGATCAAACGAGACATGCGCGACCTCGTGGTCGGCTGACATCAACGTGAACTTGCGCCCTACGTCAGCTGCGGGACGGCGCCCGCGCTTACGGACCTTTTGATAACCAATCGCGGAATCGTACTCAACCATTTTCCGTCCACCGACGATATCGCACGCGAGCGTTCCCGATGCAGCCAGTTGCGATATACGGGCCTTCGTAACGCCCAGCAGGCGTGCGGCGTCACCCATGGTTATATAGTTGGAAGTACTCATCTGCTGCATCACCTCGTTAAGTATTCTAATCGTTAAATATAGCAAGCACAAACATCATAATACTTAACAAAGTTGCGGTGAAATAGGGACTGTTTAGCGGTTTTAAACGCTTAAACAGTCCCTATTTCACCGCAACTTATGGAGGGGATGGGGCGGGGTGCTGCTACCTGATGG
>CAJMSO010000261.1 GCA_905216075.1 uncultured bacterium
TGCGCCTGGCCGTGATGCGCCGCGACGGTGACGAAGTCAACCGTGTGATCGATGCGATTGACAAGCAACATGTGTATTTAAGCGCCGACAACCGCGAAAAGTTGGCGTTTTGGCGCGACGGGGAGGAGGCCAGATGAGCGTGGTACAACATATCCGCGACCGTGCAGGCCGCTTTCGTTGGATGGGACTTCTCGTGGTGTGGGCGGTCTTTATTGCCATGGCCGCCGTGCTGCTGGTGGAGCGTGCCGGCGTGCAGTACAGTGCGGGCCAGCATATGCTGGGGATGCTTGCCGCCAACGATGCGGTGCCGGCCTCCTCGGCAATCTTTGGCCAAAAGCCCACATGCCTGGTCATTACCGACTCTGACCAAGATAGCGTCGACGACGTTAAAGACCAGTTCGACCAGATTTTGCTGGACATGAAGATCGCCCATCGCGATGTTGATATTGCCACCGACGGTGCGGATGCGATCCCCTCGCTCACGTCGTTTGATCGCGTGATTGTGCTTATGCCTTCGCTTGACGGACTGGGTACGCATCTGACCGATCTGATGAGTTGGGTGAGTGCCGGCGGTTCGCTTATGCTCGCCATGCCGCCGGATAACTCGGGCTATCTGCAAGTGATTGCCTCCAAGCTTGGCATTGAATCGGCCGGATATGACTATGTAAAAGCCGAAAGCATTGTGCCGAGTGAGGACTTTATGCTGGGCGGGGGAGAGCGCTACGAGCTCTCGGATCCCTTTGATTCGTCGCTTTCGGTATCGCTGCGCGAGACGGCTCGTGTGTGGGCTGTGACCGGCGATGCGGGCGCCCCGCTCATTTGGTCGAATGACTGCGGTAGCGGGCGCACCGTGGTGTGCAATATCGGTATCTATGACAAGGTCATGCGCGGTTTTTACGCCGCGGCGATCAGCCTGCTGGGTGATACCACGGCCTATCCGGTCATCAACAGCGCCGTGTTCTATTTGGACGACTTTCCTAGCCCCGTGCCCTCGGGCGATGGCACTTATATCAAGCGTGACTACGGCCTTTCCATTGCGGATTTTTACACCAAGGTCTGGTGGCCCGATCTGCAAAAGCTCGCGCAAAAATATGGCATTCGCTATACCGGCGTGATGATCGAAAACTACGAGGACGCGGTCAACCAGATCGAGCCCGCGCGCCAACCCGATACCACGCAGTTCCGCTATTTTGGCGGCATGCTGCTGCAGATGGGCGGCGAGCTGGGCTTTCACGGCTACAACCATCAGCCTCTGGCGCTCTGGGACACCGACTACGGCACGCTGTACGACTACAAGACCTGGAAGAACAAAGAGACGCTCGTCGCTTCGCTCAACGAACTTATCGCGTTTCAGGACGAGGTCCTGCCCAATGCTCATGGCTCGGTTTACGTGCCGCCGTCGAATATTCTTTCGGCTCGCGCGCGCAAGCTTATCGGTACCGCTGTTCCGCGCATTAAGACCATTGCCAGTACGTATTTTGAGGATGGTACCGACCTGCCCTACGTGCAGGAGTTTGGCGTGGCGAGCGATGGCATTGTGGAGCAGCCACGTATTGTTTCGGGCGGCATGGTCAACGATTCCTATATGCGTCTGGCAGCCGTGTCCGAGCTCAACATGCACTACGTGAGTACGCACTTTATGCACCCGGACGACCTGCTCGATCCGGATCGCGGCGCCAAAGAGGGCTGGGAGGTCTACAAGGGCGGCCTGACCGACTACCTGGACTGGCTTACCACGTCGGCGCCCGACCTGCGGCACCAGACGGCGTCGGAGTGCTCCGGTGCCATCCAGCGCTTTTCGTCGGTTACGGTGAACGTGGATACCAGCGCGGATGCCTGGACGCTTAGTCTGGGCAATTTCCACGACGAGGCGTGGCTCATGTTCCGCGCCAATAATGGCGAGCCGGGTGCGGTGACGGGTGGCGAACTGACGCACCTTACGGGCGATCTGTATCTGCTCAAGGCAAATGATAAGACCGTGATGATTGAGCGCAAGGAGGGTGGCGACAAATGAGAATCTGCTTGGTACTCGAGGGTTGCTACCCCTATGTGCACGGCGGCGTATCAACCTGGATGCATGGCTATATCCAGGCCATGCCCGAGTACGAGTTTGTGCTGTGGGTGATCGGCGCGCATGCTGCCGACCGTGGCAAGTTTGTCTACGAGCTGCCCGGCAACGTGGTCGAGGTGCACGAGGTGTTCCTGGACGATGCCCTGCGGCTTTCGGGCGAGCAACATGAAGCCAGTTTTAACGACCGTGAGCGCGAGGCGCTACGCCGTCTGGTGTCGCTCTCTAATCCGGACTGGGATGTGTTATTCGATATCTTCCACCGCCGTCGCGTGCATCCGCTCTCGTTTTTGCAGAGCCGCACGTTTATGGATATCTTTCGCGACGTGTGCCTGGCCGAGTATCCCTGCCGATGCATTCCACACCATGCGCTCCATGTTGCTGCCCGTGCTCTACCTGTTGGGCAGCGAGGTGCCGGTGGCCGATGTGTACCATGCCATCTCGACCGGCTACGGTGGCCTGCTCGCCTGCCTGGGCTCAAGCGTTCACCATGCGCCGGTGCTGCTGACCGAGCATGGCATCTATACCCGCGAGCGCGAGGAAGAGATCATTCGCGCCGATTGGGTGGTGCCGTCGTTTAAGGACCGCTGGATCCGCTTTTTCTACCTGCTTTCGGAGGAGATCTACCGCCGCGCCTTCCGCGTGACGAGTTTGTTCCATAACGCCCGCAAGACGCAGATTGATATGGGCTGCGATGCGGACAAATGCCTGGTCATCCCCAACGGCATCCAGTTCGATCGCTTTAAGGATATTCCCTTAAAGACCGATGACGGCTGGGGGGACATTGGCGCGGTGGTGCGCCTGGCGCCCATCAAGGACGTCAAGACTATGATCTATGCCTTCTTTGAGCTGCACGAGCGCCTGCCCAAGGTGCGCCTGCACATCATGGGCGGCGTGGACGACGAGGAGTACGGCGCCGAGTGCCACGCGCTGGTCGAAACCCTGGGCGTGCGCGACCTGATCTTTACCGGCCGCGTCAACGTGGTCGAGTACATGGAAAAGCTCGACTTTACCATTTTGACGAGCATCCCCGAGGGCCAGCCGCTCAGCGTGCTGGAGTCGCTTGCAGCGCGCCGTCCCTGCGTGACGACCGAGGTGGGCTGCTGTCGCGAGCTTCTCGAAGGCGCCCCGGGCGACGACTTTGGCGTGGCGGGTTTTGTGACGCCGCCTATGTATCGCAAGGGCTTGGCCGA
>CAJMSO010000262.1 GCA_905216075.1 uncultured bacterium
GAGGAGCGCGCTTACGCGCAGGAGATTCTGGACGCTTCGTATTCGCAGAGCGAGGAGTGAGGATGGTTCCATCGCAGCATTCCGTGCTAAAGGGTGCGTTTGAGTGGATCGTGGTCGTCGCGATCGCACTGGTCGCTACCTTCTTGATTCGCTCGTTTGTGGTCGAACCCTTTGTGGTACCCACCGGTTCCATGGAGTCCACGATCGAGATTGGCGACCAGATCCTGGCACAAAAGGTGAGCCTCGAGCTCGGTCAGCCCGTCAAGCAGGGCGATATCGTGGTGTTTCACAACCCCGATGGCACCTCCGAGCATGATGTTCTTGTCAAGCGTGTTATTGCCACGGCCGGGCAGACGGTCGACCTGCAGGATGGCAAGGTGGTCGTTGACGGCCAAGCGCTCGACGAGGACTATACGACGGGCATGAGCTGGCCACTTTCGGTCCAAGCGCCCGGCGCTCAGGTAAGCTATCCCTACACCGTTCCCGACGGGTGCGTGTGGGTGATGGGCGACAACCGCGAAAACTCTGCCGACTCACGCTACTTTGGTCCCGTCGATCGCTCTGATTTGATCGCCGTGGCGCTTGTGCGCTACTGGCCGCTCAACCGCATCGGCGCTATCGACTAAAAAACGCTATAGTACAGTACCTAACCGTGTAATCGTTTCGACGAGGGGATATTAGAGGCATGAACGCTTCATCGCTTTCCTTCCAAGACATCATCCTGCGCCTCCAGCAGTACTGGGGCGAGCAGGGCTGCGTCATTATGCAGCCCTATGACTCCGAGGTCGGTGCCGGTACCTTCCACACCGCGACCACGCTGCGCTCGCTCGGTCCCGCCGAGTGGCGCACCTGTTATGCGCAGCCTTGCCGCCGTCCCGCCGACGGCCGCTACGGCGAGAACCCCAACCGCATGCAGCACTACTATCAGTTCCAGGTGCTCATCAAGCCGTCGCCGGTCAACGCCCAGGAGCTTTACCTGGGGTCTCTTGCCGCTATCGGCCTGGACCCCAACGACCATGACGTCCGCTTTGTCGAGGACGACTGGGAGAGCCCGACGCTCGGCGCCTGGGGCCTTGGTTGGGAGGTCTGGCTCAATGGCATGGAGGTCACGCAGTTTACGTACTTCCAGCAGGTGGGCGGCATCGAGGTCGACCCCGTACCTGTCGAGATCACCTACGGCCTGGAGCGTATCGCCATGTACGCCCAGGGCGTCAACTCGGTCTACGACCTGGTGTGGAGCTATCTGCCCGACGGCACGCCCATGACCTATGGCGACGTGTTCCTGGAGAACGAGCGCGAGTTTAGCGCCTACAACTTTGAGGTCGCCAACGTCGAGATGATGCGTCAGAAGTTTGACGACTACGAGGCCGAGTGCCACTCCTGCCTTGAGCGCAAGCTGCCGCTGCCCGCTTACGACTGCGTCATGAAGTGCAGCCATGCCTTCAACCTGCTCGATGCCCGCGGTGCGCTGTCCGCGGTCGAGCGTGCTAACTACATCCTGCGCGTCCGCGCCGTCGCCAAGGCGTGCTGCGAGGCCTATATGGCCGAGGTCGCCGGAGTCAACGAGAATGCCGACCAGGAAGGCGAGGTGGCGTAAGCCATGGCAGACGCTAAGGATTTCCTGTTTGAGATCGGTACGGAGGAAATGCCCTCCGCACCGCTGAACAATGCCGTCAAGCAGCTCGGCACCATGATCGCCAAGGGCCTCGACGAGGCCGGTCTGGCCCATGGCGAGGTCCGCGTGATCTCGAGCCCGCGTCGTCTGGCTGCGCTCGTGGCCAACGTCGCCACCGCGACCGATGAGGTCCACGAGGTCAAGCGTGGCCCCGCGGCCAACATCGCCTTCGACGCTGACGGTAACGCAACCAAGGCCGCCCAGGGCTTCGCTCGCAAGTGCGGTGTGGCTGCCGAGGACCTGGTCCGTCGCGAGGACACCGACGGTCGCGAGTACGTCTTTGCGGAGAAGAACATTCCTTCCGCCCCGGCCACCCCGATCCTGACCGCCCTGTGCGAGAAGACCATCGCCGGCCTGCAGTGGCCCAACTACCGCTCTCAGCGCTGGGGCCACGAGCACGCCACGTTCGTGCGTCCGGTCCGCTGGATCTGCTGCCTTCTGGGTGAGGACGTCGTGCCCGTGTCGTTTGCCGACGTGACGAGCGGCAACACCACGCGCGGTCATCGCGTTCTGGGCCCCGGTGACCATGTGGTCGCCAGCCCCGCTGTTTACGAGCAGGTGCTCGAGGACGCCGGTGTGCTTTCTGCCGAGCGCCGTCGCGAGGCCATCCTTGCCGGTATCGCCGAGGTCGAGGCTGCCCGTCCTGGCTGCCACGTAGATACGCCTAAGAAGGTCTTTGAGGAGGTCATCAACCTCTGCGAGTGGCCGACGGTGCTCGTCGGTACCTTCGATGAGGAGTTCCTCAAGGTCCCGCACGAGATCATCTGCGAGTCCATGCTCACCAACCAGCGCTACTTCCCGATCTATGACGGCGAGGGCAAGCTCACGCGTGAGTTCGTGGTCGTCTCCAACAGCAAGCCCGAGAATGCCGAGCGTGTGATCGACGGCAACGAGCGTGTCGTGCGCGCCCGCCTGGATGACGCCAAGTTCTTCTACGAGGAGGATCTGAAGATCTCCCTCGACGAGTTCCGTGAGCGCCTGGCCAAGGTTGCCTTCCAGGAGAAGCTCGGCAGCGTGCTTGCCAAGTCCGAGCGTATTGAGCAGCTTGCGCTCGCTATTGCCCGCGAGGGCCACCTGGGCGCCCACCTGGCCGCCGATGCCGGCCGCGCCGCTCACCTGTGCAAGGCCGACCTGGTGTCTAACGCTGTCGTCGAGTTCACGAGCCAGCAGGGTGTGATGGGCGGTTACTACGCCACCGCGATGGGGGAGAACGATGAGGTCGCCCACGCCATTCGCGATCATTATCGTCCCCGCTTTGCCGGTGACGAGCTGCCCGAGGGCACCGCTGGCTGCATCGTGGCCTGCGCCGACAAGCTCGATACCATTGCCGGCATCTTTGCCATCGGCGAGCCCCCGACCGGCTCTTCCGACCCGTACGCGCTGCGTCGTGCCGCCATCGGCATCATCAACATCCTGCGCGATCGTCTGCCGATTGACCCCACGTCGCTGATCGACTTTGCCCTTGAGCTCTATAGCGAGCAAGGCATTGAGTTCGATGCCGCCGAGGTCGCCCAGCAGGTTCGTGACTTCTTCCACGGCCGCCTGGTGAGCATGGCCCGCGACGAG
>CAJMSO010000263.1 GCA_905216075.1 uncultured bacterium
TTAGAGCCACTGCCGAGGATATGAAGGTGCAGGCAAGACATAAGATTCCAAAGGATACAATGGGTGCGGACGAATAAAGGAGGAAGCGAATGCCAACGGTATCACAGCATTACGGACACCATGCCGTGCCTGGGGCAGTCGATGAGACCCGGACGAGGCAGCAGGCAGCTCCTGTCGTGCTCATGGTATCAGGCGGCGCGGACTCGACGGCACTGCTTCTTATGGCGTGCACATCAAAGCTGGATATCCAAGACGGACGCGGTGTTGCCCCCATTGCTCGCGAGCGCCTGCATGTGCTGCATGTAAACCATCATCTGCGCGGCAAGGCGTCCGATGGCGACGAGGCCTTTGTGCGTGAGCTCTGCGCGCAATATGGTTTACCGCTGTGTGTGGAGCACGCTTATTTTGATGGGGAGTCGGGCAATATTGAGGCCGCGGCCCGCGAGGTGCGCTATGCCGCGGCGCGGAGGTATGTTCGCGAACTCTGCGCCCAGACGGGGGCACCGCGAACGGCGGCTCGTATCTGCACTGCGCACACGTCTTCTGATCGCGCGGAAACGTTTTTGATGAACGCGATTAGGGGTTCGGGGCCCGCTGGTCTATCGAGCATTCCTCGCCGGAGGAATATCGTGGTGCGTCCCTTGCTCGACCTAACTCATGGCGAGCTCGTGGGCTATCTACAGGTACATGGTCAGCCGTGGCGTGAAGACGAGAGCAATGAGGATATCTCGTATCTGCGAAACTACGTGCGCCATCGGGTAATGCCAGTGGTGGCACAGCGTAATGCGAGCGTGTGCAAGACGATTGGCGCCGCCTGTGAGATCTTGGGTGACGAAGATGCGTTTCTATCCCAGCTGTCGGCACAGGCGTTTCGAAGCTGCCTGCGCAAGGAGGCGGCGGGCGCGCTAGTGCTCGATGCCAGACGCCTTGCTGCGGCCGAGGTGGTAATCGCGCGGCGCATCGTGCGACTGGCGATCAAACGCATCGATCCGGGCGCTCGTCCAGAGATGCGACATGTGGAGCGAGTCCTTTCCTGCGTTGCCGAAGGCACAGGCTCGGTCACGCTTCCGGCGGGAATTGACGCGCGCGTCGAGTTTGGCATGCTAGCGTTTAAGGCGCCGGCGGCTCGTGAGGGGCTGGTTGCGGACTGGATTACCATACCCGGTCGTTTGCCGTTGGGCGGGGGGCGCATGCTGGTCGCAGAGCCGATGGCCGTTGAGCCGGGATGCGATATCGTGCGCCGCGCCCGTGAGCTTGCGGCTGCCGGGGAAGTGACAGCTTTGGTAGACGCGGCTGCCCTGGGTTTTGCCGACAGCGATAGTGAGCGGATCCTGGCGGGCTCACGTGGCGAGATCCCTGCAGAGGCGCGATTGGCGCGCCTGTGGGTGGACGGTCCCGCACCGGGAGACGTGATGTGCCCGTTAGGAATGAGTGGCCGAAGCAAGAAGGTATCCGACTTGCTAGGCGAGGCTCGCATTCCCGTTTCCGAGCGCGCCGGCGTGCCCGTGGTGAGGACGGCGCCGGGAGGTGCCGTGGTGTGGGTCGCCGGAGTTCGCGCGGACGAACGTTTTAAATGCACGGCGGCGACGCGTGTGGCTTATCTGCTTCGCGTGGTTGACGCGGATTAGCCCCTCGCACCAGCTGTTCTGTGCGGCGTTGACGGTATTCCCGCGCTGATGGTGCGCGGGCTGGAAAATATACCCCGTGCGCTGCTAGAATGTGTAGTTCGCGTCCATACGGCGGTGTGTGGGCGATTAAGCACAAGAAAGGGTTGTCATGGCTTCTCAACATCCGGATATCGAGAAGGTTCTGTTTACGCAGGAGGATATCGACGGCATCGTTTCTCGCCTGGGCGAGGAGATCACTCGCGACTACGCGGGTAAGGATCTGGTGCTGATTGCAGTCCTGCGCGGCGCCGTGGTCTTTATGGGCGACCTGATGCGCAAGATCGAGCTGCCGACCAACATCGATTTCATGGCTGTTTCGAGCTATGGCGACGGTGTGAAGTCCTCGGGTATCGTGCGTATCATTAAGGACCTGGATATCGACATCCGCGGTCGCGACGTGCTGATCGTCGAGGACATTCTGGACTCGGGCCTGACGCTCAAGTATCTGATGAAGAACCTCGAGAGCCGCAAGCCCGCTTCTCTGGAGGTCGCCGCCTTCCTGTGGAAGGACGTTGAGGACCGTACCTCGGCCATCACGCCCAAGTATGTTGGAACCCATTGCCCCGATGCCTTTGTGGTGGGCTACGGCCTCGACTATGCCGAGCGCTATCGTAACCTTCCGTATCTGGGCATTTTGAAACCGGAGGTTTATTCGTAAGATGCCCGACGACCGTAACGATAACAATTCCCAGACTCCCCGGGAGCCTAAGATCCCGGGGATGCCCGGAGGCAAGAAGCCCACGCGTACGGGCTGGCTGTATTTTATTTTGGCTTGCGCGCTCCTGGGCTACGCCTTCTTTAACATGGGCTCCGGCTTTGCCAATTCCAGCAATACCGTTAAGCTCGCGACGAGCGAGATGGTGAGTGCCATCCAGCAGGATCGCGTCGAAGATCTGACCTATACGGTTCAAGACGGAAGCGTGACGGGTCATTACTGGAAGACGAAGAAGGACAAGGGTGATACGAGCGAGCTCAAGAGCTTCTCCTCGACCTATGTCGGCTCCGATTCGCTTGCCGAGCTCATGGCGGAGCACCCCGATACCAAGTACATCGTCAACACCAACGATCCCGATTTTTGGGGCGACTTGGCGATGAGTGTGCTTCCGACGATCGCCCTTATCGCCATCATGTTCTACTTTATGCGCCAGATGATGGGCGCCAACAACAGGAACATGCAGTTTGGCAAGACCAACGCCAAGACCAACGAGGCCACGCGCCCCAAGGTCAAGTTTGAAGACGTTGCCGGCGTGGACGAGGCAGTCGAGGAGCTCGAGGAGATCCGTGACTTTTTGAGCGATCCGGATCGCTATCGCAAGCTGGGCGCCAAGATCCCGCGCGGCGTGTTGCTGGTGGGCCCTCCGGGCACCGGTAAAACGCTGCTGGCCAAGGCCGTTGCCGGCGAGGCGGGCGTGCCGTTCTTTAGTATCTCGGGTTCCGACTTTGTCGAGATGTTCGTGGGTGTCGGCGCCAGCCGTGTGCGTGACCTCTTTAAGGAGGCCAAGTCCCAAGCCCCGTCGATTATCTTCATCGATGAGATCGATGCCGTGGGACGTCAGCGCGGAGCTGGCTT
>CAJMSO010000264.1 GCA_905216075.1 uncultured bacterium
GTCGTGGGTCTTATCTCCTTTGGCATCGACTGGGGCATGCTCATTGCGCTCGTCGAGCTGTTCCACCTCGACTTTTTGATGAGCACCACGATCTCGTTTACCACGTCTGTCGTGGTCAACTACTGGCTCAGCATGAAGTACGTGTTCGACCATCGCGAGGGCATGAGCCGCAAGCGCGAGTTCACGATCTTCACCATCCTGTCGGTGATCGGTTTGGGCCTCAACGACCTGTACATGTTTGTGGGCGTCACGTTTTTGAGCATCGGCTACCAGGCCATGAAGGCCATCGCAACGTTCCTGGTCACCTGGTACAACTACTTTAGCCGTCGCTTCTTCCTCGAGGGCGCAAGGTCGTAGATTGCCGAACATATGCTTGAACGCAAAACGGGCTGGGACATCACGTTCCAGCCCGTTTTTTGTTTGCCGAGCTTTCTATAATTGCCGATAAGGGCGCACGAGACGGATCACGATGCCGAAATGGGACACGCTTTCCCATGGGCCTCCCCGGGGAAACCGCATCCCAGAATAGGACCTCAAAACGGGACACAGTTTCCCAATAGAACTCCAACCGGAAAGTGCATCCCAGAATTCAGCTCAAAAGTGGGATGCGCTTTCCGGTTGAGCCTTGATTGGGAAACTCCGTCCCATTCGCATCAAAAAACGGGCGGCCTGGATGTTTGTCCGAGCTGCCCGTTCCGTGCGTTATGTTGAGATCCCTAGCCTGTTACGTAATACCAGACGACGTTGTCGCCGTTGGAGAGAACGTAGTTGCTGCAGGCCGTCATGGGCGTCGAGCCGTTGACAGAGTACATCCAACCGCTCGTGCCGCCATACTGCTTCTCGGCCAAACCGCCGATCGCGGCGACATACGTGCCGTACGATGAGCCGTGTGCGTTGACGGAAAGCCCGAGCGCGCATAGGGCGTCGTAGACGGTGGCACCTTCGTTAAAGGTATAGGTGCCGCCGGCGGACACAGGATTGCCCACGGCGCTCGATGTGACCGCAACCGTCACCGTGACGTAACTGGGCTCCTGCGTGCCGCCCTGGCCGCCCGAGGAGGCGGTTCCGCCGTTAGAAGCAGAGGCGCCGCCAGACGATTGGCCGCCGCCCGAAGAGGTACCACCAGACGTGTTAGAAGTATCGGCAGTTTCGGTATTATGAGCAGCCGATACATCGCCAGACTTCTTGCCACGCTGGTCTTCAGACTTTTTGCCATCCGAGTTTTTATCCGAGCTCTTGTTCGAAGACTCGGAATCGCCCTTGGCGTCACCCGAGTCCTTGGACTTATCTTTCGCATCGCCCGAAGCCTTGGAGTTCTTAGAGTCAGCTTTGCCAGAAGCAGCAGCCGAGCCAGCTCCCCTGGCGTCGTTGGCAACGACGCTCTCCCCCGTCACGGCCTGAACGATCCAGTCGATGGACCAGGCACCGCTTGTGGAGGGATGGACAAACCCCAGCGAGACGACAATCAGGGCAACGCAAGCAGCCGTAAAAACGCCGACAAGTGCCTTGCGCCGCGGGGCGGACGCCGCCGAAGCGGCGCCCTTTTGCTTTGCATCGTCGAGCTGGATAAACGAGGAGTCGGGCTGCTGCCCGTTGGTCTCCTTGGGCTTATCGGGCATTACCGTCACCCTTGCCGCGCTTGGTCAGCATGAAGACGGCGATGAGCGCGAGGCCGATCACGCCGGCCGCGATGCCGACAATAGCGAGCGGGTTGAGGCCAGACTCCTGCGCGGAAGCCTCAGTGGACTTCTTGGCAGTGGTCGTGGAAGCGGATGCCTTGTCGGACTTGGAGTCGGACTTCTTGTCGGACTTGCCGTCCTTCTTGTCAGACTTCTTCTCGTCCTTCTTGTCGGACTTGTCGGAGTCCTTCTTGTCGGACTTGTTGTCCTTGGTCCCGGTCTTGGTCGACACCGTCGTCTTGGTCACCGGCTTCTGACCCGGGGCGACAGCGCCACCCTTCGAGCCGGAGCCAGTGCCCGCGCCAGCGCCCGTGCCGGTACCAGCACCAGTGCCGGAGCCGCTGCCACCGTTAGAGCCAGAACCGCCATTGCCGTCAGGGTTAACGGCGTTCTTGGTCCACTTGGCATACAGCGTCATATCGGCCGTCACCGGCGTGCTGAAGTCATACGCCTCCGTGCAAGCCTCATCGGTGTACCAGCCACCGAAGGTGTAGCCCTCACGCGTCGGATCGGCAGGCTTAACCAGCTTGCCGTCGGCCGTAGTCTGGAAATCGACCTTGGAACCATCGCCAGTCTCGAACGAGACCTTAACGCCACCATTCAGCTTGAACAACGTGCCGGAATCGTTGATGTAGTAGAGGTTGCCCTTGGCGTCGCAGGCAATCGGCGAGTCGCAGTAGTTGTTGTGTCCCGTTGCGCTAAACGCACCGGTCGCCTGCGCGTCACCCAGCTTGTAGCGATAGACACCGCCGCCCGAGGTGTAGTTCACATAGTCGGAAGTCGCACCGTAGTTAACCGTGAAGTAGACATACGTGCCATCTGCCTGGGCGCTCACGAGCGGTGCACCCTTGATGCCGCCGATGGGAAGCGCGGAGCCATCAGCAGACGAAACCAACGTCGTAGCAAAGTCATTATCAAGGTCGACAATCGCCAGCGCAGAGCCACCGGAAACCTCGCCGCCGACAATCAGCTTGTTGCCATACAGCGTAGGCATGCAGGCGCATCCCGTAAGACCCAGGTCGACGACGCGCTCTTCGGAAATGCGCGAAGCGGCATCCGCACCACGCGAACTACCGTCAGAAATCGCCAAAACGTGCAGCTTGCCATCGCGCGAAATCAGATAAGCATGGCTACCGTCGGCGGAGAGCACACAGGAGGAGTTAACGATAGCCCCAACGGAAACGCTTCCAAGCACAGCGCCCGAAGACTTGCCGAGCATCTCAACGGTACCGGCGCTGGTGGGAACCAGAATAAAGCCGTCACCCACGGTAGCACCCGTCCAGTAATAACCCTCATCGGCGTTGACGTGCTGCCAGGAAACGGCACCGGTCAGGATATTGATGCGCGTCAGATGGCCGTTGTTATACACGCCCTTACCATAGTCGACATCAACGGTGCCGACATAGAGATAGTTGCCATCGACCGTCAGCTGAGAATTCGACTGAGCAGTTTTGCTCACAGGGTCGGTAACCCAAACCGTCGTGAGCGTATCGGCCGTCAGAGCCTGGGCCGCACCGCCATCGAGCGGGACGATGACCAAGCCGTTCGTAT
>CAJMSO010000265.1 GCA_905216075.1 uncultured bacterium
AGTAAAAGGGCTGGTGGGTACCGCTTGCGATTGTGTCAGATAGTCTATTCAGGTTTTCTTATTTTCTGAATTGCCGATAGCCGTGCTCTCGGCATATCCCCAGATAAAACCGACCAAAATAAACCTGTCCTTTTTGGCAGGTCTGGGGCCATCGGGATAGACCGTTCAGATGGGGCTTTGATGCATGGGTGGTCTGTTGGTGGGCAAATGGGTATCATACTGTGGGTTACTGCATCGACTCTGTGATGCATGTTTGTACGTTCCCGGCGGTCGGTTTGCCAGAAGCGCCCCGTCGGTTGTTCCAGTCCCGTTTCGAAGAAAGGAAACCACACGAACCTATGGCAGCTAAAAAATCATCTCCCTTGAAGATCATCCCGCTCGGCGGCCTAGATGGTATTGGCAAGAACATGACGGTCTTCGAGTGCGGCGACGACATGGTGCTCGTCGACGCCGGTCTCATGTTCCCCGACGACTCCCAGCCCGGTATCGACTTGGTACTTCCCGACTACACCTATGTCCTGGAGAACGAGGAGAAGCTCCGCGGCATCGTCGTCACCCACGGCCACGAGGACCACACCGGTTCGCTTCCGTACCTGCTGCAGGACCTCAACAACAAGGTGCCCATCTTCTCGAGCAAGCTGACGCTCGGTTTTATCGAGGGTAAGCTCTCCGAGTTCCGCATCCGCGCACCCAAGTTCCGCGAGGTCAAGGGCGGAAGCCACGTCAATCTCGGTGGCATCTCGCTCGACTTCTTCTCCATGACGCACTCCATTCCGGGTGCTTTGGGCGTGTTTATTCGCACCAACCAGGGCACCGTTATGCACACGGGCGACTTTAAGCTCGACCAGACGCCTATCGACGGCGTCACGCCCGACTATGCCGCCATCAGCCGCTTTGCCAAGCAGGGCATCGACCTGCTGCTTTCCGACTCCACCAACGCCACGGTTCCGGGCTTTACCAAGTCCGAGGCCGAGGTTGGCCCCAATCTGCTGCATGCCATCAAGAATGCTCCGGGCCGCGTGTTCGTCGCGTCGTTCTCGAGCCACATCCATCGCCTGCAGCAGATCTGCGATGCCGCCCGCAAGTGTGGCCGCAAGGTCGTCGTGACCGGACGTTCCATGCTCACCAACACCCGCGTGGCGCGTGAGCTTGGCTATCTCAACATCGACGATGCCGATATCATCGATGCCTTCGACATTGATAACCTGCCTGACGATAAGATCGTCGTCATGTGCACCGGTTCGCAGGGCGAGCCGCTGTCGGCCCTGTCCCGCATGGCCAACGGCGAGCACAAGACGCTCTCCATCCACGAGGGCGATACCGTCATCCTCTCGGCAACTCCCGTTCCCGGCAACGAGAAGGCCGTCCAGCAGGTCGTCAACAGCCTGGCCAAGCTTGGCTGCGACGTCTGGGATAAGTCCCGTGCCCTCGTTCATGTCTCGGGTCACGGCAGCCAGGAGGAGCTCAAGCTCCTGATGGCCATGGCCAAGCCTACGTACTTTATGCCGGTCCACGGTGAGGCCGTGCATCTGCGCGCCCATGCTCAACTTGCACGCAAGATGGGCCTCAAGGAAGATCATATCTTTATCCTCGACAACGGAGATACGCTTGAGATGCGTGGCGGTATCGTCAAGCGCGGTACGCCCGTCGAGTCTGGCGTCGTCTACGTCGACGGTCTGCGCATCGGCGATACCGACCCCATCGTCCTGCGCGATCGCCAGAAGCTCGCCAATGACGGTATGGTCACGGCTGTCGCTATCGTTTCGCTCAAGCACAAGAAGATCGAGGCCATCGAGTTTTCGGGCCGCGGTGTCTCCTTTGCCATCGACGACCAGTTCTCCGAGGATGCCTCTGCTTCCATCATGAAGACGATCGAGAAGGGCAAGTTTAGCTTTACGAGCAGCGGTTCCGATGCCGTTCGCAAAGCCGTGCGCGACTCGCTCTCCAACTTTATCTGGAGCCGTACGCGCACTCGTCCGATGATCATCCCGGTCGTCATGGAGGTTTAGTTTGGCGCGCGGATCTGCACAAAACGCCAAAGGCAACAAAGCCAACAACCAACCGGCATCTGCTAAGGGTGCCGGTTCCCATCTGCGTGCCAATAAGGGCCACGAGTCCGAGTTCGATGAGTTCGAACCCCTGGTCGAGCCTTCGGCCAATCGCGATATCGCCGGCGTGGTCATTGCCGTTTTGGCGATTGCGTCCTTCATTGCCGTGATTTCTCCGGCAACGGCACCCGTGACAGCGGCGGTTGCCGGCTTCTACCATCTTGGCTTTGGCCTGGGCGCCTACGTGCTGCCGATCGTCATTTTGCTGTTTGCCGCCACGCTATTTTTAGGCGAGGACTCGCCGCTCAACGTGCGCTCTGTTGCGGGCGGTGCCGTGGTCTTTATCGCCGTCGTCTCCATTCTTTCGCTGATGGTGCCGGGTACGAGTGACTCGTGCGACCTTATGTTCACGCCGCAAAACCTGTCCGCCTCAGGTGGCTACATCGGTGCGTTTATTGCGAGTGCGCTGCAGAATGCCCTGGGTAAGCCTATCGCGATGGTGGTCCTGTTGGGTCTGGCCGTCGTCGGCTTTGTCATCATCGGCTTTTCGGTGGGTGGCGTTTTGCGCTCTGCCCGCGACCGTGCGGCCGATTTTGCCGAGCGCCGTCGTGCCGATGTCAATGCGAGCCCGTGGGGCGATGAAGAGGCCCTGTCGGTTCCCGGCGTTGCCCGTCCGCACCTGAGCATTCTGCGCCAGCAGGGAACTGACGCCGCCGTGACCACGGTCATGGGTAGCAATGTTGATCCTGTTTTGGATGACGACGAGGACGATGACCCGTTTGTCGACGTTTCTGAGGCCGTGGAGGCCGAGCGAGCCAAGACCACGCTGCTGCCGCGTCGCCATGTCAAGAAGGGCAAGGCCGCGCCCAAGCTCAACACGAGCGAGCCCGACCCGTCTTGGTCCGATAGCGAAATCGAACTCACTGAGGGCGAGGACGACGAGACTCCGCTCGAGACCGCCAAGACCACCTTGCTGCCGCGTCGCCGCACCAAGGCAGGACAGGTCACCGGACAGTTTTCGATTGAAGACGACCCGGACAAGGCTGACGAGTCAGAGCCGCCATTTGCCGTGAATCCCGTTTCGGCAGCTCCGCAGATCCCTGACTTCCTAAAGCATCCCAAGGTTTCCGATGCCTCCGCCCCCACGGCTTCCGCTGCTCCTGT
>CAJMSO010000266.1 GCA_905216075.1 uncultured bacterium
TATCTGGACGATGCGCCGCTGTGCCTGGAGACCACCTATCTACCACCGAGCTTTGAGGCACTCATCGATCGCGATATCAACGGTTCGCTCTATGCCACGCTACGACAGGAGTTCCATCGCGCGCCGGCACAGGGGCACAAGACCTTTGAGGTATGCTATGCCTCGCAAAACGAAGCGTTTTTGCTCAACGTTGAGCGCGGGCAGGCGCTGATCCTGATCACCGACTACGTCTACGACACCGACGGCCGCCCGCTCCATGTCTCCAAGCGCATCCAACGCACCGACCGCGCCAAATACACTGAGCCCATCGGCTAACCTGCCAAAACCACCGCAAAGGGGACAGGCACCTTTGTGGTGGTTTTAGGCGAGGAGGTCGGGGAACCAGGTTGGCTTGGGTTGGTTAGGGACGCGCTCGGCAAGGACCAGCTCCATCCAGCACATGTCGTACCAGCGGCCGAACTTTTGGGCGCAGCGATCGAAGGCGCCCACCAGGCGGTAGCCCATATGGGCATGGAAATCCTGACTGTTGTGCGTTAGATACTCGTCGTCCTTGTCGTGCGGCACGGCAATGAGCGCGCACATGTTGGTGATGCCCATCGCGATCAGGCATTGCTTGAGCGCATCGTGCAGTTTGCGGCCCAGCCCGCCGTGGCGCACGTCGCGCGCCAGGTAGATCGACGTCTCGACCGACCAGTCGTATGCCTCGCGGCTGTTAAGCGCGCTCACATAGGCATAGCCTACCGGACGCCCGTCCAACTCCATCACCAGATACGGATAGCGCTTGAGCGTGCGCTCGATGCGCCCGGCGAACTCCTCAACGCTCGGCACCTCGTATTCGCAGGTAATCGCCGACTGGCGCACATACGGCTCATAGATGGCAAGCAACGCCGGCGCATCATCGGGCGTCGCCAGACGAATCGTCGGATCGGACATCTCGGTCATACAACCCTTCTCCCTCAAAAACAAAGGCCGCCTTGCGCCAAACCCAAGCGCAAGGCGGCCCCTCGTCATTACATCAGGCTACAGAACCGCCGCCAACGCGTCGATATCCTCCTGCGTCGTGGCCCAGCTGGTGCAAAAGCGCACCACCGTGTGGGTCTCGTCGTACTTTTCCCAGTACTCGATCGCCGCATGCTCGCGAATGCGCGCCATGTCCTCGTTGGGCAGAATCACGAACTGCTGGTTAGTCGGCGTCTCCAAGAAGAACCGGTAGCCGTGCTCGTGCAGCACGCGACGAAGCGCCTGCGCGGTTTCGATCGCCTGTCGACCAATCTCAAAATACAGGCCATCGGTAAAAAGAGCCTCAAACTGCACACCCGTCAGGCGGCCCTTGGCCAGCAGCGCGCCGTGCTGCTTAATACGCGGAATGGGATGCGCCGGAGCATGCATGCCGCAGAACACCACGGCCTCACCACACAGAGCGCCGCACTTGGTGCCGCCGATGTAGAACACGTCGCACAGCTGCGCCAGCTCGGGCAGGGTAATGTCGCAATCATCGGCCGCCAGCGCATAGGCCAGGCGAGCGCCATCCACAAACAGCGGAATCTCGCGCTTCTGGCATACCGCGTGAATCGCCGCGAGCTCGGCCTTGGAGTACAGCGTGCCGTACTCGGTCGACAGGCTCACATACGCCGCACCCGGAAACACCATGTGCTCATGGCTCTCGTTTTCGTAGAACACCTGGATATAGTTCTCGAGATCCTCGGCGTGCATCTTGCCCTCATAGCCGGGGATGGTGAGCACCTTGTGACCACCAAACTCGATAGCACCCGCCTCATGCCCGGCAACGTGGCCGGTCTCGGCGGCAACAACGCCCTCGTAGGGCGCAAGCAGCATGTCAATCACCGTCGCGTTGGCCTGCGTGCCGCCCACCAGAAAAAACACGTCGGCGTCAGGCGCCTGGCAGGCCTCGCGAATAAGCTGCTTGGCACGCTCGGTATGTGCATCGGTACCGTAGCCGGGCTGCGGCTCCATATTGGTGTCGACGAGCGCCTGCAGCACTGCCGGATGTGCACCGTGGGAATAGTCGTTGTTAAACGCGAGCATGGCAATCCTCTCTTACCGGGTATCGGCCAGATGATTCAAACGGAGCTATTGTACGCCGTTGGGATAGGCAATGCGCGCGGCAAGGCACTCAAGCGCCAGAACCAGGGCAAAGCCGCAGCTCACGTCACTCAAAAAGTGCGCCCCGATCACGATGCGGCCAAAGGCGACGAGCGCCGCGACCACAGCCGCCGTCCAAAAGACCACCCGACGGCGCGAGGGCTTTTCCTTAAAAGCCACCGCGGGAAGTCCGGCGAGCATAAGACCGATCGCCGCATGCGCGGTGTGCCCGCTCGCGAACGACTTAAAGCCGTCCTTGATTACGCCGGCCGCAATATAACTCCACTTGTCGGGGTTGCCGATCACCCACCACGGCTGAAACTCGAGTCCCTGCGTCACCTCGATCACGCGCATGCGCGGACGCGACCACAGCGGCTTGACGATCACGTTGAGGATAATGGCCTGAGCGACCCACACGGCAAGCACCATCAACGCCCAGCGCGTGAGCTCGTCGGGCTCGGTCGTGCGCGTGAGGCGATAGACGATAAGGTTGGCGGCGATCACCAGCGCAAACGTCAGTACCAACTGAACCGCGATGAGTTTGCCGCCAACCCGCAGGGACGAAACGATCTCGTAGCCGGCCAGGCCAACGTTGATCAGAACGCCCAGCACGGCGAGCCATTTGCTCCCCCTGGAGTCGGGACGCACCGCGCGTACGAGCATAACGCCCGCGATGCTCGCCGTCAGCTCAAACGGCAACTCGCCAGCGGCCTCGATAAAGCGGCCGTACATGCTGCCGATGTTGAACAGCGCGCTCGCGATCTGATAATCGAAGAAACTGCCCACGCCCAGACAAAGGCACAGGACAACCGCGATAATGGCGACATCTTTCTTATAGATGTATCCGAACATGCTTTCCTTTCGGTCGGGCGAAGGGCGGTCAACCTGCAATGTGGGTGAGACGAAGATGGCTTTGTCCCGTAAATACCCTTACAGGTTGAGCATAAGTAAGCGAAAACGTTCCATTTGTGGCAAGGTGGCCCGAAGGAGGAGGGAAGCGTACTTGCGTACGCGACCGACGAGTGAGGGTCAGATTGCCCAAATGGGGCGTTTGCAGCGTCGACCCGTTAGTCGTCGTCGCTGGCACCCAACTGCTGCAGCAGCATGA
>CAJMSO010000267.1 GCA_905216075.1 uncultured bacterium
CAGCTGTGCCCGCACGTGAGCAATGAGTATCACTACCAGCCGGGTTTGTATCACTAGGCAGATATTTTGCACTGGGCTCTGATTCGGGGTGTTTCGGTCGACGCCGGTCGGTGCTAAGCTGGTATTTGCTTTGGTCTTAAATTGCCGTTTTGTTGTTTAACATACGTTGGCGGGGAGGGCGTGTGGCTAAGAAATCTACGGCTATCGATGTAACGCAGGGTGTCATTTGGCAACAGCTGCTGTCGCTGTGCGTTCCCATCTTTTTTAGTTCGTTTTTTCAGCAGGCCTACACGCTTATCGGTACGTATATCGTCGGCCAGTTTGGTGGCAAGCTCGCACTGGGTGGCATTCAAGCCACGATGGTGCTCACCGAGCTCTGCATTGGCTTTTGCGTTGGCGTCGGCGCCGGCTGCGCAGTCATTACCGGTCAGTATTTTGGCCAGCACGATGATGAGCGATTGAGTCGTTCGGTCCATACGGCCATGACGATCGCGCTGGTGGGCGGTATCGTTTTCTCGATTCTTGGCATAGTGTTCGTTGAGCCCATGCTGGTGCTTATGAACACGCCGCATGAACTATTGGCCGAGGGCGTGGCCTATGCTCGCTGTTATTTTGCCGCGATGGTTGCGGCACTGCTGCTTAATATGGGAACCGCACTGCTGCGTGCCGTGGGCGACACGCGCGGCCCCGCCGTGATCATTGCCTCTGGTTGCCTGGTTAACGTGGTGCTGGATATCATTTTTGTCGCTGTGTTGCATATGGAGGCGCTGGGCTGCGGCATCGCGGTGGCGCTGACCATTTGCTCCAATGCAACGATGATCGTGTTGCGCATGATGCGCGCTCCGGGTGCATGGCGTCTTTCGCTGTCTAAGCTCGGTATCGATCGCGGTATTTGCAAGAGTATGATCTCGTGTGGTCTGCCACTCGGTTTTCAATCGGCTGCCTATTCGATCTCGAACGTGCTGATCCAGGTATCGGTTAATTCGTTTGGCGCCGATGTCACGACTGCTTGGGGTCTATCTGGGCGCCTGGATGGCATTATCTGGATGGTGACCGAGGCGCTCGGCGTATCGATCACTACGTTCTCGGCGCAGAACTTTGGCGCGCGCAACTACGAGCGCATGCGCAAGGGCTACCATACGTCGCTCGTGCTGTCGTTTATGCTCATTGGTGGCCTGTCTGCCGTGCTGCTGGTGTTCTCGGGCCCGCTGTCGCGTTTGTTTGTCGACGATGCTTCGATTTCGGCGTACACCACGACTATCCTCCATTTCATTGCGCCGTTCTATGCGATTTTCTCGATTATCGAGAACGCCTCGGGTTCCATCCGCGGCGCCGGCGTGAGTTTGCAGCCTATGATGCTCACCATCTTTGGCACCGTTGTCTTGAGGGTGATCTGGGTGTTTGCGATCATGCCCTTCGATCCGTCGCTCGAGCATCTACTGCTGGTTTACCCCGTAACCTGGCTCATCACCGCAACCATGTTCACCATCTACCATCACAGCGGCAACTGGCTAGGTCGCGCCACCGCCTAGCTCATCCGTCAGATACCCCTGATAAGTTGCGGTGAAATAGTTCCTGAAAAGCCCTTGCGGACCGTCAAACAAGTACTATTCCACCGCAACTTCCTTATGAGCTGTAGGTGTTGGCGGAAAACGAATCAATTAGTATTCGATGCCTTGGCGGGCTAGGAGGCCTTCGTCGAAGTAGTGTTTGATGGGACGTATTTCGGTGACTAAGTCCGCGAGGTCGGCCAACGGCAGCAGCCCGCGGCCGGTGAGCACGAGTTCCGTGGTGGCGGGCTTTATCGCGATCAGCGCTTCGACATCCTCGCGTGTCACGAAGCCGCGGCGCATGGCCTCGCCGAGTTCGTCCAAAATCAGAACGTCGACCTGTGATATCTGCTCGCATGCGAGCTCCATGATCTGTGCGGCGCAAGCCTCGGGCGTGTCGCGGTCAGCTTGTACGATGCGCAGCCCCAGGCGCGGCGCGGCATCGTGTTCGGCGCAGTGCAGCTTCTTGGCAAACTGCAGCATGAGTACGTCGAGCCCATAACCCGTGGCGCGCATCGCCAGTCCCAGCGCAGCCGTGGTTTTGCCCTTGCCGTCGCCCGTGTAGATTTGAACCTTGCCGACTTCGAGTGATGCCATCTCTATCCTTTCGTGTCCGGCGTCGGTTTATCGCCGTCTGGGTTGGGTATTCTAGATAGCATTATCAACCCCAGTAGATGGAGTTCAAGCAGATGGAGATGGATGACAACAAACGTAGACGGAATATGATCCTCTACGTGCTCATCGCCTTCGTCGTCTACCTCGTGCTCTCGACCGTTCTGTTCCCTAACATCGGTCACACGCAGCAGATTACGAAGACCGATTACTCGACGTTTGTCAAAGCGCTCGATAAGAAGAGTGTCGACAAGGTCGAGTACAACACGGACGATTACTCGATTTATTACACCAAGAAGGGCGAGGACGAGAACATCGCCTACAAGACGACCGGTGTGCCGAATGACGCGGGCTTTACCGATCGCGTGCTTGAATCTGGCGCCTCGCTTGAGTCGGTCGTTCCCGATAAGAACTCGGGTCTGATGACCTACTACCTGCTCACCCTCGTTCTTCCCATGGCGATTTTCTTCCTCATCGGTTGGTGGCTCAACCGCCGTATGAAGAAGGCTATGGGCGATGATGGCCCATCGATGAACTTTGGCGGCGGTGGCTTTGGTGGCGGCGGACTGGGTAAGTCCGGCGCGCGCGTGATCGCCTCCAAGGACGTTGGCGTGACCTTTAAGGACGTCGCTGGCCAGGAAGAGGCCAAGGAATCCCTTAAGGAGGTCGTCGACTTTCTGGAGAAGCCGCAGCGCTACGAGGAGATCGGCGCCAAGCTGCCGCGTGGTGCTCTCCTTGTTGGCCCTCCGGGTACCGGTAAGACCCTGCTTGCCAAGGCTGTTGCCGGCGAGGCCGGTGTTCCGTTCTTTAGCATTTCGGGCTCTGAGTTCGTTGAGATGTTTGTCGGTCGCGGCGCTGCTAAGGTTCGTGACCTGTTTAAGCAGGCCAAGGAAAAGGCACCGTGTATCGTCTTTATCGATGAGATCGATACCATCGGTAAAAAGCGTGACGGCCAGATCGGCGGAAACGACGAGCGTGAGCAGACCCTGAACCAGCTGCTGACCGAGATGGACGGCTTT
>CAJMSO010000268.1 GCA_905216075.1 uncultured bacterium
GCATCTGCAAAAAGTACGAGAGCATATAGGGCAGGGCAAAGACCGCGATGGTCTTAAGGACATTGCCGCGTGTGAGGTCGTGTTCCATGGGCGGGGTACTTTCTGGCTTGGTTCGTTTAGGTACCAGTGTAGTGAAAACCCTACAACGATTATAGAGTCAAGGTTTGTGTTGACGACAGGGCGAAAAAATAGTCACGCTCCAAGCACGATGCTTTGGCCCTCTGTGCCCCTCACCTCGCCTCAAACCATCACAACATTCAACGTTTTTTACCAAAATCGGGAAAAGCATCGAATGTTGTGATGGTTTTTCTGCCACTCGACCGGGTGGAATCGCTTTCTTGAGCGCGAAGGTGTGCGGATCCGTGGGCAGGGGAATAAGGTTGGTTATCCGACTCCATTGGAGAGCTCATGGACCTGCCGATCGTCCTGTCCCATAAGACTGCCTGGCTGTACTACAACGTGGCGCGCCCGTCCGAGCCGCCCTCGCGAGCAAGCAGCCTATACGATGAGGACTCGCTTGCTAACGAGGCGGAGCCGACTGTGGGCCTGCCCAAATTGGGACTCGATGCCAATGGGCTGAGGGCTTCAACGGCAGTCGGGATCGTTGCCGATTATCTGGTCTCGCTTGGTATTCCACGAGAAGAGCTCGATCATATCGATACGCTCGTCAACTTCGATTTTGAGCGCTCGACGCCGGCTGGATTTAGGTGCCACGTGTTTGGAGCGCCGGTACCTCCAGGTCATCTTATCGAGGTGGCAGAGGGCCTTCTAGTGGTTGATGAGGCCATGTGCTTTGTCCAAGCGGGTTCGTGGATGAGCGAGCCCGAGCAGCTGGAATATGGCTACGAAATCTGTGCCCGATACCATTTGAATCATCTGTCGACAGGCGATTATATCGAGATGGGGCAGAGGTATACCGCTGCCGACTTGAATGCTTGCTGCAATGAGAACCGATCTCGTCAGGGGGCTACACGTGCGGCGGCCGTGCTCAAGCGCGTGCACGATGGCGCGCGATCGCCCATGGAGACGGCCACCGCAATCATGGTCGTAGCAAAACGTTCTCAGGGCGGGCTGGGATACGCCAAGGTTGAGCTCAACCATCGGGTCGATGTTCCCAACGAGTTCAAGTATCTCGCAAAGGCCGGGTATTTCGAGATCGACGTATATGCGCCTGCGAGCGGTACGGGGATTGAATACAACGGTTCGGACCATCTTGATAAACAGCGCAGCGCGTCGGATGCGGAGCGTATGACCGTGCTGAGCGCACTGGGCTTTAGGATGATCGTTCTCACCGGGACTCAGTTTGCCCACCAGCTGCAATTGCACCGGGCGATGAACGCCATCGCACTCGCTATGGGTCTTAAGTGCGACCGAAGCGAAGCGTTCCAGAAACGTCAAAACGACCTGCGAGAATTCGTGATTCGGCACTGGGACGGCGGCATTTAGGGGCGTTTTGGTCCTTCTGCGGGGTGCCGTGGACAGACAGACCATCACAATATTCGACGTTTTTCGCTAAAAACGGGAAAAGCATCGAATGTTGTGATGGTTTGTATGCTGAGATGGGCTTGGAAAGTCCGTTTTGCTCGAAGCGACCTGTCCTGTCGTACGGGTGTCGGCATGATTCTCTCGTGGGGTATTATGTTTTCCGAAGAATAAAACGCCGCGTGAGGGGAGGGCTGCGTGGACGGGCGCGTGCAACATGACGGCTTTGGCCGCGATATCAACTACCTGCGCATTGCCGTTACCGACAAGTGCAATTTCCGCTGCATTTACTGCATGCCGGCCGATGGCGTGGCGCCCCGTGCACATGATGAGCTGCTCAGTGCCGAGGAAATCGCCCGCTTTGTGCGCTTGGTGGCGGGGGAGGGCATTCGCCGCGTGCGCCTGACGGGTGGCGAGCCGCTGGTCAGCCGCCGCATCATCCCGCTTATTCGCGATATCCGCGCGATCCCGCAGATCGAGGACATCTCGCTCACCACCAACGGCGCCCTGCTGCCCAAGCTGGCGCTGCAGCTCAAAGATGCCGGGCTTAACCGCGTCAACATCTCGCTCGACACGCTCGACCCTACGCTGTTTGGAAAGATCACGCGCCTGGGCCGACTCGAGCAGACCATGGCTGGCATCGACGCGGCGCTGGCTTGGGGCTTTGAGCCCGTTAAGGTCAACTGTGTCGTGGTGCGTCGGCTCAACCAGGATGTGGCGGCCCTCGCACGGCTGACCGTCGATCGCCCTATCCACCTGCGGTTTATCGAATACATGCCCATCGGCGACGAGCACACGAGCTCGCATTGCGCCGTGGACCCGCATGCGCCCACGCTCAATCCCGAGCTGTGGGACGCGAGCGATACCGTGCCGAGCGACGAGCTGCGGGCGCGCATCAATGCCGGGGTCGCCGCGGCGGGTCTGGGTGAGCTTGAGCCGCTCGAGACCAACGACGCCCCCGCCGGCGCGGGTCCCGCGCGCTATTGGCACTTTCCGGGCGCGGCGGGAACGGTCGGCTTCATTAGCGCCATGTCCAATCATTTTTGCGTGAATTGCAACCGTCTGCGCCTGACGGCCGATGGCAACGTGCGTCCGTGCCTGTTCAGCGATGCCGAGTATTCGGTGCGTGAGGCGCTGCGCCGTGGTGATGATATGCAGGTACTTTCGATTTGGCGCGATGCCGTGGCCCACAAACCGCAGGAACACGCGATAATTGAGGGCACGCAACGATTTATGTCCCAAATCGGAGGATGATCATATGGCCAAGAGCAGGTACGCCGATGCCACCAAGGCCGCTCGCAGGGCCGCGATGTCTGCCCACAAAGTCACGGCTGCGGCGAATGCTGGCAACGCCGACGCGTCCGCGCAGCCGACTGCCAGCGCTGCGACCGAGCCCGCCCGCGACGCCCGTCGCGACGAGCTGACGCACGTGGACGCCAAGGGTGAGGTACGCATGGTCGACGTGTCCGACAAGGCCGAGACCCATCGCATCGCCATCGCCGAGGGTACCATCCTCATGCACCCCGAGACGCAGGCCATGGTGCTGCAGGACCGCGCCAAAAAGGGCGACGTGCTCGCCTGCGCGCGCGTCGCGGGCATCATGGCCATCAAGCGCACGAGCGATATTATTCCCATGTGCCATCCGTTGCTCATTACCAAGA
>CAJMSO010000269.1 GCA_905216075.1 uncultured bacterium
GAATGGTCTCGCGATACGGGATGCGAATCGGCACGCTCTTGGCCGCGACCTTGGTACGGTCCTCAAGACGATTGAGCAGGACCGAAACCTGCGCCTCGCCCACCGCCGAAATGATGGTCTGGCCGGTCTCCTCGTCGCGGTCGATGCTCATGGTCGGATCGGCCTTGCATGCCTTCTCGATAAACGTGTAGAGCTTCTCTTCGTCGCCGCGATTCTCGGCCTCGATGGCGATGCGGTACTGCGAGTTGGGGAACTTAAACGCCGCAGCCTCGACCTTGCCGGTAATCGAGAGCGTATCGCCCGTCTCGGCCGCCAGCTTGGGCGCCACGATGATATCGCCGGCATAGGCGTGACCGACCTCGGTCATGTCGCGGCCGCACATCACATACAGGTGAGCCAGACGGTCGCCCTTGCGCGTGCGCGCGTTGACCAGCTCAAGGCCCGGCTCAAGCGTACCCGTCAGCACCTTAATAAAGCTGATGCGACCCTGCTGCGGATCGGCCAGGGTCTTAAACACAAACGCCACCGGACGATCATCGTCGCTTGAAATCTTGAGCGAATCGCCGTCGATAAGCGGCATCTCGCCGTAGTCGGTCGGCGCCGGGAAGTATGTGGCGATGTCGTCCATCAGCGAGTTGACGCCCTGCTCCTTAATGCAATCGCCCGCAAAGACCGGCACAAAGATGCGCTCGGCGATCGCCTTCGACAGCAGGCCTTCAAGCTCCTCCTGCGTCAGCGTCTCCTCGCCTTCCAAGTACTTCATCATCAGTTCATCGTCAGCCTCGGCCACCAGCTCGCACAGATGGTCATGGGCTTCCTCGGCCTGGGCACGATACTCCTCGGGAATCTCCGACTCAACGGCTTCGGTGCCGTTGCAATGGCGCGCCTTCATGCGCACCAGGTCGATGATGCCGTCAAAGTCCTCGCCCCAGGGAAGGGTCACGGCGCCCAGGCGCGTGCCAAAGCGCTCTTGCAGCAGGTCCATCGTGGTCGCAAAGCTGGCCTCGGAGCGCGACAGGCGGTTTACGAACACCGCACGCGCCAGTCGCAGGTCCTCGGCGGCATACCAGAGCTTAACCGTCGTAGGCTGCGGGCCGGCCTCGGCGTCGACCACAAACAGAGCCGTCTCGCAGACGCTCATCGCGGCAAAGGCGTCGCCGATAAAATCGGGGTAGCACGGGGCATCGAGCACATTGATGCGCGCGCCCTTCCAGTCGATCGGCGCGATGGTCGTCGAGATGGAAAATGCACGCTTGACCTCTTCGGGGTCATAGTCGAGCGTGGGCTTGGTGCCGTCGTGGCCGCCCAGGCGGGCGGTCTTGCCGGAAAGGTGGAGCATGGCCTCGGCGAGTGAAGTCTTGCCCACCCCGCCTTGGCCTACGAGCACCACGTTCCTTACGTTACCGGTCTTGGGAGCACCCATGATGACCTCCTTGCAGGGCCGCGCGCAATGCGCGACGCCAACGGGGAGAGTTCGCGGTCGGTGCCATCCCGGGAGCAGCATGGTCGGCAGCCGAGCCGACTCACCCTCCAAATGTCCTATGCCACCACCCTACCCTCACGGGCGGCTGTCCATGCATACCTTTCGGCGCACGTATGAATACAGGCGGCGAGAGGACAGAGCAAGTATGCCAGGTGATTATTAAACTCCATCGATACAAATAAAAGCCGCCGCAGTCCATAAGACCCGCGGCGGCTTCTTCTCAATACATAGCTGAGCTTAGCCCTCGATACGACTCAAGAACTCACGGGTACGTTGCTCACGCGGATGATCGATAACCTGCTCGGCCGGGCCCTCCTCGACAATGCGGCCTCCGTCCATAAAGACCACGCGATCGGCAACATCGCGCGCAAACTGCATCGCATGGGTCACGATCACCATCGTCATATTCTGCGCCGCCAGGTCTTTAATGACACGCAGCACCTCGGCCGTTAGCTCGGGATCGAGCGCCGAGGTCGGCTCGTCAAAGAATAAGATTTCCGGATCGAGCGCCAGGGCGCGGGCGATACTCACACGCTGTTGCTGACCGCCCGAAAGCTCACACGGCACCTTGTTCTCGTTGCCCGTCAGCCCCATTTGTGCAATCAGCTCGTGAGCGCGGGCTTCCGCCTGCTCGCGCGGACGCTTAAGCACGCGAATCGGCGCATCGGTGATGTTTTTCATCACCGTATAGTGCGGGAACAGGTTGTAATTTTGGAACACCAGGCCGAATCGCGAGCGCGCCTGCTTGGGCACATCGCCCTTCGCATAGACCGCGCCCGAACCCGCATCCGTCGCAACGGCAAGGTCGCCAAACGAGAGCGAGCCTCCGTCGAGTGACTCGAGCAGCGTGGCACACCGCAGCAGCGTGGACTTGCCGCCACCCGAAGGCCCGATAATCGCCACGACCTCGCCACGCTTCACCTCAAGCGAGATATCCTTGAGCACCTCATTGCCGCCAAACGCCTTACGCGCGTTCGATATATTCATTACCGAATTAATCATGGTAGTAATCCAATTTTTTCTCGGCGGCGCCCAGCAGCATCTCGACGACGAAATTAAAGACCCAGTAAATCAGCGCCGCGATCGCAAACGGCACCATGCTCACCTGCGAGGCGACCAGCGCCTTGGCCGTCGAGAACATCTCACCCACGCCAATGGCAAACGCCAGCGACGTGTCCTTGACCAGCGTGATGATCTCGTTGCCCATCGCCGGCAGAATACGCTTGGCGACCTGCGGCATCACGATATACAGAAACGTCTGCACGCGCGAATAGCCCAGCACCTCGGCAGCCTCGTATTGACCGCGCGGAATGGACTGCAAGCCCGAGCGATAGATCTCGGCAAAGTAACCGGCGTAGTTGATGATGAACGCCACGACGCACGCCGTCCACTTGGAATCGGGCGTGAGCGAAATGCCAAACACGTAGTACGGGGCAAAGTAGATGGCAAACATCTGCAGCATGAGCGGCGTACCGCGCATGACCGAAATGTAGATGCGCGCAATCCAGCGAAGCGGCGCGATTTTGCTCATGCGCATAAACGCCACGGGAATTCCCAGCGGAATCGACCCGAGCAGCGTCAGCACAAACAGCTGCAAACTGACCAAGAATCCCTGGCCAAGCATCTGCATCATGACCTGAATAGACA
>CAJMSO010000270.1 GCA_905216075.1 uncultured bacterium
CTGACGGCGCAGGCGGCGTCCCACTGACTCTCCCGATAGCGCAATCGCCGCTTCGATGTCCTGACGCTCGGTCAAATCTTTCGCAAAGGTGCGTTCATTGCTGACCGACTTGACCTCGCGCTCTTCATCGAGACTCGTGACTTCGGAGATTTCGAGTCCCAGCGCACGCTGGCGCATGCGCTCGCCGTTGACACCAAAAATAGAGGACAAGGTGGATCTCGGTGCACGTGATAGCTCGCCGAGCGTGTAGATGCGCATGCGGCGCAGCCGCTCTTCGGCCGAGCGTCCGATGCCGCTCATGGCAGATACCGGCAGCGCGGCCAAAAAGCGCTGCTCGGTTCCTGGGCGCACGATGGTCAGCCCAAACGGCTTGTCCCGCTCGCTTGCGATCTTCGCGACCGTCTTGTTACAGCCCACGCCAATGGAGCAGGTCACCCCCAGCGCCGCCACGCGATCACTGATGCGCCGTGCAACCAGCAGCGGGTCCTCGGGTGCAAAGCGACCTGGCGTGATGTCGATAAAGGCCTCGTCGATGGATACGCGCTCAACGCGCGGGGTCTCGTCGGCGAGAATCGCCATGACCTGAGCGCTGACCTCGTGGTAGCGATCGAAATGCCCATGCGTCCAAATGGCCTGCGGACAGAGGCGCCGTGCCTCGGCCGAGGGCATGGCGGAGTGCACGCCAAAGCGACGCGCCTCATATGAGCAGGTGGACACGACGCCGCGAGAATCGGCATCGCCACCCACGATGAGCGGCTTGCCGCGCCACTCGGGATGATCGAGCATCTCCACGCTCGCAAAAAACGCATCGAGATCCATGAGGCCCACCGCCGGTCCCGTCCAGGGCGGCGGCGTGACGCCCGCAGCATCCTCATAACCGTATGTATGTTCGCGTCTTTTCATGGCATGAGTATACCGCGCAGCTCATGTGGGGTGCGTGGATGTGCTTGCAAATCGCGAATTCTTGTCTAAGATATGGATTTGCCTTCGACTACACCGAAGAAGTTGGTCTCACGGACTTCACCTGCCCGCGTCGATGGCGTATTATGTTCAACTGTTTGTTTGTAGTTGCAGCCTAAAGCTGCTTGGTTGGAGGAGTTTCCTTTGGCAGTCAAGATTCGCCTTGCTCGTCACGGCGCTAAGAAGCGTCCGTACTACCGTGTCGTCGTCGCCGATTCCCGCGCCCCGCGTGACGGTCGTATCATCGAGGAGGTTGGCCGCTACAACCCGATGACCGCCCCCAAGACCATCAACCTTGACCTCGAGAAGATCGCCGACTGGCAGTCCAAGGGCGCTCAGCTCACCGACGCTGTCGCTGCTCTGGTCAAGGCCGCCAACGAGGGCGAGAAGACCGAGACCGTCGTCAAGAAGTCCAAGAAGCAGCTCGCCAAAGAGGCCGAGGCCGCTAAGGCTGCCGCTGAGGCCGCTGAGGGCGCCGAGGAGTAAATCGTGCCTGAGGTTGACGCTGCACAGCTCGAGGGTGAGGCAATGCTCTCAGATCGCATCGCCGATCTCGTCGAATATCTCGTTGTTCAGATCGTCGACGACCCGGATTCCGTGAGCCTTGAGGTCATCGACGGTGACGACGCCTCCACGATTGAGGTTTCGGTTGCCGAGGATGACGTCGCTAAGGTCATCGGCCGTCGTGGCCGTACCATCAAGGCCATTCGCACGCTCGCCCGTGCATTGGCCGCTCGCCTCGACACTGCAGTCGAGGTAGAGGTTCTGGGCTAGGACCTTGAGGTCCCAGTACAAAAATATCGCCCGTGTGGTCAAGCCGCACGGAAGGAAGGGGGAGGTCCTCGCGCAGCCGCTGCGGGGGCTTCCTTCTGTATTGACGCCGGGTATGCGCGTCGCCTTGACGCCGCCGGCGCTCAAGCGCGACCGTTTTTGCACGGTCACATCCGTCACCGATACGGGCGATGGCGATCTGGTCTCGTTTGAGGGCATTGACGACTTGACGGCCGCCGAGGGCATCACCGGATGCTACGTGCTGGCAAATCGTGACGACTTTGAGCTCGATTCGCTCGACGCCGCCTATACCGACCTGATGGGTCGTGAGGTGGTCGACGAGCGCTTCGGTTCGCTCGGCACGATCGTCGAGATCATGTCGACGCCCGCTAACGATGTTTGGGTTGTCGAGGGCGATCGGTACGGCGAGGTACTGATTCCCGTGATCGAGCAGGTTGTGCTCGATCTTCCCGATCAGGGGACAATTTCCGTCCATGTTATGGATGGTTTGATCGATATGGACAAGTAGGGAGGAAAACATGCTGATCGAGACCCTTTCGGTCTTTCCCGAGATGTTTGAGCCCGTCATGTCCACATCGATCTTGGGCCGCGCCCGCAAGGCCGGCCTTTTTGATTTTAAGGCCTACAACCTACGTGACTGGACGCACGACCGTCATCGTACCGTTGATGACGAGCCGTATGGCGGCGGGCAGGGTATGCTCATGAAGGTCGAGCCCATTGCCGAGGCAATCGAGGCTATTAGCTGCGAGGGTCCCAAGCCTACCGTGGTGTTCTTCACCCCCTGCGGCGAGCCCTTTACGCAGCATGTGGCCGAGCGCCTGCTCAAAAGCGAGCGCCTGCTGTTTGTGTGCAGCCGTTACGAGGGCGTCGACGAGCGCGCATATGCGTATGCCGATGAGCGTCTGTCGATCGGCGACTACGTGCTTACGGGCGGCGAGCTTCCCGCTATGGTCGTTGCCGATGCCGTCGTACGCCTGATTCCCGGCGCCCTGGGCGACGAGATGAGCAACGTGGACGAGTCGTTCTCGACCGCCGAGGATGGAGGCCTGCTCGAGTACGCGCAGTACACCCGTCCTGCCGAGTTCAACGGCGAGGGCGTGCCTCCGGTGCTTGTGAGCGGCGATCATGCTAAGGTCGATGCGTGGCGTCGTAAGAACGCCATCGAGCGCACCTGTCGTTGGCGTCCCGATCTTATTGAGACGGCTCACCTTACGCCCGAGGAGCGCGCGTACGCGCAAGAGATTCTGGACGCATCGTATTCGCAGAGCGAGGAGTGAGAATGGTCCCATCGCAGCATTCCGTGCTAAAGGGTGCGTTTGAGTGGGTCGTGGTTGTCGCGATCGCACTGGTTGCCACCTTCTTGATT
>CAJMSO010000271.1 GCA_905216075.1 uncultured bacterium
GCCGACTGGTCCTCGGCGGCGGCTTGGTTGGTCCGTTATCGTCTGAGCGCTACTCCTGCGCGTCGAAATCGGGGCGTATGGCCAGGTAGCCCGCGAGTGCTTCCTCAGTGGCGGTGTAGTAGGTCATGGTCCCGTCGAGCTTGGCAATCTCGGCCATCTCGTCTTCGGTGAGGGAGAAGTCGAAGATGTTCGCGTTGTCGGCGATGTGGGCGGGGTTCTTGGAGCCGGGGATGATGGAGGTGCCCATCTGCACGTGCCAGCGCAGGATCACCTGGGCCGGGGTCTTGCCGTACTTCTCGGCGAGAGTGACGAAGACGGGCTCCTCCAGAAGACCTTTGTCGCCGTGGCCGAGCGGGTACCACGCCTCGATCACCGTGCCGTACGGCGCGAGGTAGGCACGCAGGTCGCGCTGGGCGTGGTAGGGGTGGCACTCAACGGTCACGAGCTGCGGCTTGATGTCGGCGACCTCGATGACCTCGGCGATCTTGTCTTGCGGGAAGTTGGAGAGGCCGAGGGCGCGCACCTTGCCCGCGCGGCACGCCTCCTCCATCGTGCGCCACGCGGCCAGGTAGTCGCCTACCGGCTGGTGCAGGATGAGCATGTCGACGTAGTCGAGCCCCAGGCGCTGGAGCGTGGCGTCCACCGCCGGCATGCCCGCGTTGTAGACACTCGGCCAGAGCTTGGTGGAGACGAAGATTTTGTCGCGTGCGATGCCGCTTTTGGCGATGGCACGGCCCACGGCGCGCTCGTTCATGTAAGCGTTGGCGGTGTCGATGTGCTCGTAGCCAGCCGCGAGCGCGGCGGTTGCGGCCGCCTCGGCCTCGGTCGGGGTCATGAGGAAGGTGCCCAAACCTTCGATGGGCATCTCTACGTCGTTGTTGAGCTTCAGATACTCCATGGTCTCCTCCTTAATGGTGACTTTTCGAATACAAGGCTACGGCGTTTACTGACGTGCGAGAAGTTCACGTTGGAATGATGGATATAACCATGGGGTATATACGGCACATAATGCGTGACGGGAGGATCGATGTACAACCCACAGCTTGACACTTTCATCCGCGTGGCGGAGGCGGGCAGCTTCTCCAAGGCGGCACAAGAGTCCTTCATCACGCCCACGGCCGTCATCAAGCAGATGAACCTGCTGGAGTCGCGGCTAGGCCTTACGCTGTTCCACCGATCGCATCAGGGGCTTTCGCTTACGCGAGCAGGCAGGTCGCTGCTCGCCGACGCCTGCCATATCGTGCAGTACTCTCAAGAATCAATCGCACGTGCCCGCGTTGCCGAGCGTGGAGAAAAGCGCATCATCCGCGTGGGAGTGTCGCTCATGACGCCCAGCACGCCGCTCACGAAGCTGTGGCCGAAGGTGAAGGAACGTTGCCCTGGCATGAGCCTTCAGGTGGTCACGTTTGAAAACACACCCTCGGCGGCGCGCGGTTTGGCGAACCTCGGGCAAGACATGGATATCGTGGCGGGGATTTTCGACGATGCCTTTCTTAAAGAGCGCGGGTGCCTGGGCCTCGAGCTTTCGCGCGAGCCGCTCTGGTGCGCCGTTCCCGTCGACAACGAACTCGCCAAACGCGACATCGTCACATTCGACGACCTCCACAATCACAGTCTTATGCTTATACGCCGGGGCTGGAACGCCGAAATCGACCGCGTGCGCGACGAGATACTCTTGCATCATCCTCAAATCGCGCTCGTAGACTTCCCGCAATATCGGGCGGAGGTGTTCAATCGCGGCGCGAACGAGGACCTCGCGCTTGCGACGCTGCCGTTGTGGGCCAACGTCCACCCCATGCTCAAAACCGTCCCTACCGATTGGGACTGTCTCGTGTCTTACGGGCTGCTTCATTCGTCGCACCCCGCAGACCATGTGCGGGAGTTCCTCGATGCGGTGTCTGCCGTGCTCGAGGCAGAGCATCGATAGGCAATCGCGAACAGATGCGCTTATGCCTATGGGAATAACGGGAATAACGGCCTCCGGACCCTCTGGTTCGGAGGCTTTCCTTTTCGTTCTGCTCGGAAAGAGCCCCTTGCCAAAGCCCCTTGAGCATCGGGCGGCATTATTGAGCGTGGGCGTTATCGTAGGTATCTTTGATCTCTTCCGGCAAATCGTCGGGAATCAGCGCCTTCAGTCTATCCTCGTTGCCATCTTGGATCGCCTGCTCGTAGTACCAGCATTTGAACTTCAACATGTCCAGCGCGCGGTTCATCTTCGCGATCTCCGACTCCATGTGGGCCTTCCGCTCCTCGAACATGGCCTTGCGCTTGGGATATGTCGATGGGCCCTCCGCGCACCATTCCATGAACAGCCGGATGTCTTTGATCTCCATCCCAGCCTTCTTCAGGCATTCGATGACCCGAAGCGCCTCGAGTTCCGTATCGCCGAATCGGCGAATGCCGGACGTCCGCTCCAATTCCGGAAACAATCCCTGCTTGTCGTAATAACGCAGCGTGGAAACGGGCAGATCGAACATCTCCGCCACCTGTCCGATTGTGTACATGGTTCCTCCGGATAAATCTAGAATTCATTCCTTGACCTAAAGTTAGGTTTAGGTATTACCTTCATTCTCGTCAATACAAATCGGGAGCGCAAGGGGTGTTCCGTAATCGCCGGTCACCCCGCCCTTGAGCAGGCGCAACGAATGGGCATGGGAGTCTAGGCGCGGCTTAGCTGCGCGGGAGCAGTTTTGTGCTCAAAACCATCGACAGGAGGAATCAAACATGACGATTAAACAGACAGCGGGTAGAGATGCCCTGGGGGACTTTGCCCCCAAATTTGCACAGCTCAATGACGATGTGCTGTTCGGCGAGGTGTGGAGTCGAGAAAACGGGCTTTCCCTTCGAGACCGCAGCGTGGTGCCGGTGGTCGCTTTGATGGCACAGGGGCTGACGGACTCTTCGTTCCAGTATCATCTGATGTCCGCAAAGAACAACGGCGTGACCAGGGCTGAGATGGCGGAAATCCTTACGCATGCGGCGTTTTATGCGGGATGGCCCAAGGCGTGGGCGGCCTTTCGCATGGCGAAGGAGGTCTGGGCAGATGACGATGCCGCTGATGCAAAGGCCCGACACCAAAACGAGATGGCCTTTCCCATCGGTGCCCCCAACGACG
>CAJMSO010000272.1 GCA_905216075.1 uncultured bacterium
TGCTGGCGGTATTTGTGCCGTGACGGGTCTTGCGCACGTTCGCCCAGGGGATGCCCTGGGCGCGGAGCCCGCGGGCGATGTGCCCGTTATTGCGCCAGTCCTTACCTATACGGTGCTTCCGGGCGAACACGACGTCCATACGGTGTTCAAAGCGTTGACTGAGCTGGCGGATGAAGATCCCATGCTCGGCGTAAGCTGGAATACGCATCTCGAGCAGATTCATTTGCAGTTGATGGGCGCCGTGCAGCTCGAGGTCGTGCAGCGGGTGTTGGCCGATCGCTTTGGCCTTTCGGTTGAGTTTGAGTCTGGCGGCATTCTCTATAAGGAGACTATTTCGCAGCCGGTCGAGGGCGTGGGTCACTTTGAGCCACTGCGCCACTATGCCGAGGTGCATCTGCGCCTGGAGCCGTTGTCAGCGGGTTCGGGCGTGCAATTTGGCACCGTGACCTCGACCGACGAGCTCGATCTTAACTGGCAGCGTTTGGCACTCACCAACGCCATGGAGCGCGATCACCTGGGTGTGCTGACCGGCTCGCCCATCACCGATGTGCGCATTACGCTCACGGGTGGCCGCGCGCATGCCAAACACACCGAGGGCGGCGACTTTCGTCAGGCCACGTACCGCGCGATTCGCCAGGGGCTCATGCAGGCGCGTGAGACCGGCGCGGCGGTGCTGTTGGAGCCGTGGTACCGCTTTGAGCTCGAGGTGCCGGGGGAGTGCGTGGGCCGGGCGCTTTCGGATGCCACGCGCATGGGTGCCGAGTACGAGCCGCCGACGATGGCGGGCGACCGGGCGAAGCTTGTGGGTCGCGTGCCGGCATCCGAGGTGCAGGATTACGCGCTGGAGGTGGCTGCCTACACGAGCGGTCGTGGGCATCTGTACCTGGAGTTCGCCGGCTATGCGGCATGCCATGATGCCGAGCGCGTAATCGAGACGGCCGCCTATGAGCCTGAGGCCGATCTGCCCAACACGCTCGACTCGGTCTTTTGCTCTCATGGCGCCGGTTACACGGTCAAATGGTACGACGTGCCCGCCGCGGCGCACGTAAAGATCGATCCCGCCACCTTCCGCCCCTGGCGAGCAGCAGACGCCGAGTTTTTCGGCCACATATGACAAAGGGACAGCTCCTTTGTCATATGCTATTGGTATAACTCGGTATAAGTTGGTATAACTATTGCCAAGGTTTGCCAATCCGAGGAGGCCGACATGAATCCAAATCCCTTTAAGCCCACGGCTGGCAAGCGGCCTCCGATACTCATCGGTCGTGAGTCGGTCATCGAAGATTTCGAGGAAGGGCTCGATAACGGCGCCGGAGCGCCGGGCAGGCTCATGCTCATTACGGGAAACCGCGGCTGCGGGAAGACGGTTCTCCTGCGGGAGCTGCAGCGTTTAGCCAGCGAGCGCGGATGGGCGGTTGTCTCCGATTCCGCTTCGCTTGGCTTATGCGACCGATTGACCGACGCGCTTCGCTCGAATAAACCCGTTGTGACGTCAATGGGGTTTGGGCCGTCATTTGGCCGGATGTCGGTCGAGGCGGCGCGAGCAAAGGGCGAGACGTTGCGAGGGCTGGTCAACGAGCGCCTTAAGAAGCTCGGTCCAGGCAAGGGCATGCTGTTTGCGATTGACGAGGCGCAATCGGCGTCTATCGAGGAACTGGCGGCTCTTGCCGTTCTCTATCAGCAGGTGCTTGGAGACCAGGATGCCACGGGCTTGTCCGATAGCGACCAGCGCGGTCTTGCGCTGGTGTTCGCCGGCTTACCCAGTATGGTTGACGATCTGCTCGAAGAGCCGAGCGTGACGTTTTTGCGGCGTGCCCAGCAGCGTACGCTGGGGGCGATATCTTTGCCCAAGGTGCGTGATTCATATATCCAGACGGTCAAAGACGCTGGTCTTTACGTTGACGCGGAGACAGCGGACCTTGCGGCACGCAAGAGCATGGGGCATCCCTATATGGTTCAGCTGGTGGGATATTACATGTGGAGGTCTGCTGTCCGATGTGGCTCACAAGTCATCGAAAGGCGCGATGTCGAGGATGGCCATGCGGATGCCGTCTCCGAGTTCTATGAAGCGGTTGATGCGCCCCTGTATTACGGGCTGCGCAGTCCACAGCGCCTTTTTATCGAGGCCATGGCGGTTGACGAGGGCAAGCCGACGCGCATGGCGGACATCATTGAGCGTTGCGACCGTACTCAGAGCTGGGCGAGTAAATATCGCGCAAGCCTGATTCGCGAGCGCGTCATCGAGGCTGCCGGATACGGCCTCGTCCGGTTTACCGTGCCCATGCTGGGCGAGTACATCCGCGACCGCGTTTTATGGCATGAGTAGGGTGATAAAGGTGACGGAACAGAAGATGAGCCCGCAGGCTATCGAGGTACGTGGCGCACGTGTCCATAACCTTAAGGACATCGATATCGATATTCCGCTGGGAAAGCTCGTGGGCATTGCCGGCGTGTCGGGTTCGGGCAAGAGTTCGCTGGCGCTGGGGGTTCTTTATGCCGAGGGCTCGCGTCGCTACTTGGAAGCACTCAGCACCTATACTCGACGTCGCCTGACGCAGGCCGAGCACGCCCAGGTGGACGAGGTGCTGCACGTGCCGGCGGCGCTCGCATTGCATCAGCGCCCCAGCGTGCCGGGCGTGCGCTCGACCTTTGGTACCATGACCGAGCTCAACAACAGCCTGCGTCTGCTCTTTAGCCGTTGCGCCCATCACGTGTGCCCGCATTGCGGGGCGCGTGTGGAGCCGAGCCTTAACGTAGCTGCGGGCCTGTCGCTCACGTGTCCGACATGCGGCCGCGAGTTCTACGCGCCGAGTGCCGAGGATTTGGCTTTCAATAGCGGCGGCGCATGCCCCACCTGTGGCGGCACCGGTGTCATGCGCGAGGTGGACGAGGCGAGCCTGGTGCCCGACGAGTCAAAGACCATCAACGAAGGCGCGGTGCTTCCCTGGGGTACGCTCATGTGGGATCTGATGAAGCAGGTAGCCGGCGAGATGGGCGTGCGCACCGACGTGCCGTTTAACCAGCTCACGCCTCAAGAGCGCGATATCGTGTTCCACGGCCCGGCGGTTAAGAAGCACATTCTTTACGTTCCCAAAAACGGCGAGGGCGC
>CAJMSO010000273.1 GCA_905216075.1 uncultured bacterium
TTGGCCTGCCTATCGACGCGCGTTTGGAGTTTGAGAGCGAGTACTACATTCCGAGCGCATACGAGGCGTCGGAGGCGGTGCTCGCAACTGACGCCACCGCCGTGTTCGCAAGCTCGGATAACATTGCCCTCGGTCTGCTCAAGCGCTTGCACGAGATGGGGAAGAGCATCCCGGGCGATATCTCGGTGGTGAGCTATGACAACTCGGCGGCAGACGTCCTCTTTGAGCCGGCACTGACCGCCATTGAGCAGGATCCTGGTGTTCTTTCGGAGCATGCTTTTGGCTGCATGTCCAAGCGTCTTGCCGGTAGGGGCGGCAGGCGTGCCGAAGAGGTCGTTCTGGAGCCGGCGCTTATCGTCAAGGGCAGTGTGCTCAAGGTTACAAAACACAACTAAACGCGTTTATCGATTTGTATATCAGGAATATGAAGAACTTGTGACAAATAATGTCGCAGGTCAATGTCTGGTTTTGTCAGGCTAATGGCGAACCTGAATGATAAAACGTTTTTTCATACTGATAAAACGTTTTAGCAAATATACTTGTCCCAACGAAAGGTCGCCATATCGGAGGGTGACCATACAGCGAAGGGACATAAACAATGGCTAAAACTCTGGGAACGCCATGGCAAAAGCTGGGACACGAGGTGCCGGCTTCCGAGCTCGAGGGCGTCGATCTGTATTGGCGCGCATCGAACTACCTGTCCGTCGGCCAGATCTACCTTCGCTCCAACCCGCTGATGCGCACCGACTTTGTCGATGAGAAAACCGGTGAGGTGCGCGACTTTGGTCGCCCGGACGTTAAGCACCGCCTGGTCGGTCACTGGGGCACCACGCCCGGCATCAACTTCCTGTTCGGCCACGTCAACCGCCTTATTGCCGACCACAACCAGAACGCTATTTTCCTGATGGGCCCGGGCCACGGTGGTCCTGCCGGCACCGCCCAGTCGCTGCTCGATGGCACCTACCGTGAGATTCGCCCCGACATCACCAATGACGAGGCCGGCCTGCAGAAGTTCTTCCGCCAGTTTTCCTACCCCGGTGGCATCCCGAGCCACTTTGCGCCCGAGACGCCTGGCTCCATCCACGAGGGCGGCGAGCTCGGCTACACGCTCAGCCACGCCTACGGTGCCGTCATGGACAACCCGAGCCTGCTGGCCGTGGCTGTGGTGGGCGACGGCGAGTCCGAGACCGGTCCGCTCGCGACTTCTTGGCAGTCCAACAAGCTCGTGAATCCGGCAACCGACGGTATCGTCCTGCCGATCCTGCACCTCAACGGCTACAAGATCGCCAACCCCACCATCCTCGCCCGCGTGTCCGACGAAGAGCTCACCAAGTTCTTTGAGGGCATGGGCTATAAGCCGCACTTCTTTGTCGCGGGCTTTGACGACGAGAGCCACGCAAGCATTCATGCGCGTTTCGCTGCCCTGTTCGAGCAGGTCTTCGATGAGATCTGCGACATCAAGGCCACCGCTATGGCCCAGGCCGCCGCGGGCGAGACCGTGGTCCGCCCGGCCTATCCCATGATCGTGTTCCGTACGCCCAAGGGCTGGACTTGTCCCAAGCACATCGATGGCAAGAAGACCGAGGACTCCTGGCGCGCCCATCAGGTGCCGCTGGCGAGTGCCAAGGACACCCACGAGCACTTCCGCGTGCTGCGCGAGTGGCTGCGCTCCTACAAGCCCGAGGAACTCTTTACGCCCGAGGGCCAGGTGCGCCCCGAGGTGACGGCCTTTATGCCGACCGGCGAGCTGCGCATCGGCGCCAACCCCAATGCAAACGGCGGCAAGGTGCGCCGCGAGCTCGAGCTCCCCGATATTCACGCCCACGAGATCCCCGTCGCAAGTAAGGGACACGGCTGGGGCTCCACCGAGGCCGCCCGCGTCTTTGGCGAGTACACTGCCGATGTTCTTGCCAAGAACATGGACGATTTCCGCATCTTCGGCCCCGACGAGACCGCGTCCAACCGCCTGCAGGCTGCCTACAAGGTGACCAAGAAGCAGTGGGATGCCGGCTTTTACGAGGACGATGCCAACGACGAGCTGCTGGCCGGTTCCGGTAAGGTCGTCGAGCAGCTGTCTGAGCACCAGTGCGAGGGCTTCCTCGAGGCCTACGTGCTCACCGGCCGCTCGGGTGTGTGGAGTTCCTACGAGAGCTTTGTCCACGTGGTCGATTCTATGGTCAACCAGCACTGCAAATGGCTCGAGGCCACCAAGCGCGAGATTCCGTGGCGTGCCCCCATTAGTGGTCTCAACATTTTGCTGTCGAGCCATGTCTGGCGCCAGGACCACAACGGCTTCTCGCACCAGGACCCCGGCTTTATCGACCTGCTGCTCAACAAGGCCAACGACACGCATATCGTGAATGCCTACTATCCGGCCGACGCCAACATGGCGCTTGCCGTTGCCGAGCGCGTCTACCAGTCCACCGACTGCGTCAACGCCATCTTCTGTGGCAAGCAACCCGCCCCCACCTTCCAGACGGTCGACGAGGCCAAGTCCGAGCTCGCCGAGGGCGTCGCGACCTGGGAGTGGGCATCGACTGCCGACTCGCTCGCCGAGGCCGACGTCGTGGTCGCCACGTGCGGCGACGTGCCGACGCTCGAGGCTCTGGCTGCAACCGACATGCTGCGCGAGCTGGGCATTAAGGTGTGGTTCGTCAACGTGGTCGACTTGCTCAAGATCCAGAACGTCTGCGAGAACGACCAAGCCATCAGCGATGAGCGCTGGGCCGAGCTGTTTGGCTGCGGTGAGAAGCCCGTGCTCTTTGCATTCCACGCTTATGCCGGCACGATTCGCCGCCTGATTTGGAACCGCCCCGGCCACGACGCCTTCCGCGTCCACGGCTACGAGGAGAAGGGCTCCACGACCACACCGTTCGACATGCTGCGCCTGAATAACATGGACCGCTGGGCCCTGGCCGCCGACGTGCTGCGCATGGTCGACGCCGATAAGTTTGCCGAGCAGATTGATGAGTGGGAGGCTTTCCGCACCGAGGCCTTTGAGTTCGCGTGCGATGGTGATGGTTGGCGAGACGATGGGTTCGCTGATGTTGAGTCCTGCGCCGAAGCCTTGTGCGAAGG
>CAJMSO010000274.1 GCA_905216075.1 uncultured bacterium
GAAGACCCGCCCGCCACGGTGGCCATGCCGGCCGTGCCGCAGGAGTAGGCTCACTCGCTTATCACCATTATGTACCTGCGCCTTTACCGTACGCAGATGAGCAAGACGGCAAGCGCAGTGCTGCGGGTATAATGGACAGCATTCAAACGGTGGGCGCCGAGGTGCCCGCAGGAGAGGAATGAACATGGGTAAGACTTTCAACTTTATCTCGGGTGCGCTCTTCGGTGCTGCCGCCGGCGCCATCATCGGCGTCGCCCTGGCTCCGCGCTCGGGCGCCGAGACCCGCGCCATGGCTGCCGATATCGCCAACGACGCCTGGGATAACATGCGCGACACCTACGAGCACGGTGCCGAGGAGGCCCGCGCCGCGGTCAACGATTTTGGCCCGATGGTCGACGCCAAGACCGATGACCTGCGTGCCAAGGTTGACCTTGCCCGCGAGCGCATGGACCAGCTGCGTGAGCAGCTCAACGACGCCATCTCGGGCGGTAACGTGACGCCCGCCGCCGATGTCGTGGTCGAGAACGCCGTCGAGGCCGACGCCGAGGCCGCGGAGCCCTCGACCGAGGCATAATGCGCGCCGGGGATTTTGTCGGCGCCAAGATCTATCGTAAGCCTACCGAGGATAAGCGCACCAAAAAGGACGGCACGCCGCGCAGCCCTAAAAAGCTCGGCAAGATTCACTTTCCGGTCTTTACCCCGGGCGGCACGCGCGTGGTGGGCTTTATGGTTCGCCAGTCCGATATCGCGGGCATGATCGAGCGCCCCGACCGGTTTGTGGCGCTCGATGCCATTGGTGTCTACGAGGGCGCCATCGCGGTTGATGACGTCAAGGGCACCTACGATGCCGCTGCGGCCAAGCGCCTCGACATCAACCTGGATGATTGCATTATCTGGGTTGGCATGGACGTGCGCACGGAGTCGGGCGATGTCGTGGGCTATTGCTCGGATGTGGAGTTCAAGCCGCGTTCGGGCATCGTGCAGACGTTCTATGTGACCACTGGCACTGCCTCGAGTGTGCTGGTGGGCGACACGCAGATGCCGCCCACGATGCTGCGCGGCTATGCGGACGGCGCGATGATCGTTTCGGACGAAGTCAAGTCGCTCGGGTATTCGGGCGGTGCCGCTGCAAAGGCTGCCGAGGCAAGCGTCGTGGTGGGCGATAAGGTCAAGAGGGGCGCCAAGGTGCTCGATGACAAGGGCTCGGTCGCCGTGGACAAGGGCAGCCGCGCACTGGGCAAGCAGCTCGGCAAAACGCGCGGTATGTTCAAGGCCTTTAAGGACGAATATCAAAAGGCGAGCGGGGGCTCGTCAAAAGCTAGCAAATAGCGACGTACCAATTGATGGGAGGCAAGCCGGAGACCTGTTGCTCCGGCTTGCTGCGTTTATGGGGGAGGGCACATGCGCCAAAACGGATCTAACTTAAACGGGCGCTCGGGTGCGCGTCCGACGGCGCGCCGCGATCTGGGGCAGCTGCCCAGCGGTCAGCGTCGACGTCGCCGTAAGCCCGGCGCGATGTACCTCAACCATAGCCGTGGGTTTAGCGATCGCAGCGCGCGCATCGGCAACGGTCGCTCGCCGCGTCGACCGTCCCGTCTGCCCTATGCGCTCATCGCCGTGGGTTGCGCGCTCGTGCTGTTCATCGCTGCCGTCGTGGGCTACGTCAACCGCAGCGTGGATGTCGTCCTCAACGGCCAGGAGACTGCGGTGCGCGTCGGCTCTACGCTGCAAAATCTCATCGACGACCAGGAGCTGACCGATACCTACGACGCCGGGGACTTGCTGGCCGTTGACGACAGCGTGCTTACTCGCCATGGCGGCGAAAAGCTGTCGGTAAAAGTGGACGGCAAGCGCATAAAACAGGGCAAGTGGAAAAGCCGCGAGCTTACGGGCGGCGAGAAGGTGACGGTCAAAGACGGCCGCGACACGTATGAGAAGCATGAGGTCCAGGCGACGGTTATCGAGCCCAAGCTTAAGGTCGAGGGCACGGGTGCCATCGAGTATGTCAAGACGTGGGGTATCCAGGGTCGCTCTGAGGTGTGGGTCGGCGAGCAATCGGGCAAGACGCAGGACCGCGGCGAGGTCGTGCCCGCCACCGATTGCGTGGTCGAGTGCGCGAGCGTGGCGCCCAAGGGCAACGAAAAGTACGTTGCGCTGACATTTGACGAGGGCCCGAGCGGCGCGACCAAGCAGATCTTGCAGGTGCTCAAGGAAAAGGGCGTCACCGCGACGTTCTTCCTGTCGGGCGATGCGGCCGAGGCCTCGCCCGCCACGGCCAAGGCGATTGTCGATGCCGGCTGCGAGGTCGGCTCCAACAGTTACAGCGACGAATCGCTCAAGGGCAAGGATCGCGATGCGGTGCGCGAACAGGTTTCGAAGGGCACCGAGGCGATCAAGTCCGCGACCGGAACGTCGACGATGCTTTTGCGTGCTCCCTACGCAGCCTTTGACGAGCAAAACTGGATTGATGCGATGGACCTGGTGTCTGCCGTGGTCTCGTGGAATATCGATTCGGGCGACTGGCTGCTCAACGGTGCCGACGAGCAGGTCTCGACGGTGCTCGATTCGGTGACGCCGGGCAACATTGTGTTGCTGACCGATAACGATGAATGCGCCGAGCAGACGCTCGAGGCGCTGCCGCAGATTATCGATGGCCTTGTCGCCGACGGCTACAAGATCGTGACATTGAACGATCTGGTCAAGACGGATACATCGCTGAGCAAAAAGCTCACCTCGCTGACGAAGGTCACCATGCCCAAAAACGCCGTGTTCCCCCAGCTCGCCGAAGATGACGACACCACAGACTAGTCATGTAAGAACGTCCCCAATGACTATGTCACGGATACGTCAGCGTTTGATATGCCTGCGATGTTTGGAGCATAAATTTGACGCCACGGCGCGATGCTGATGCTATAGTTACTGCGGATAACAAGGGTCAAGAGAAAGGCTGCAGGTGAAATCCAAACCTCGACCATACAGTCGATGACCCCATGCAGGTGCTTCTTGCGCATGTACGGGGTGTGAGCGCCGAGCGGCGTGCCGCCCGCGCATGCGTATACATATCTAAA
>CAJMSO010000275.1 GCA_905216075.1 uncultured bacterium
GCAGGCGACGCGGCAACGACCGTGTGGACCTGCGACCTCACGCACGAGTACATCTCCATCAACGGCGACTACCGTTCCTAGATTCCCGACACGCTGCGCATCTTGCCGCATTGCGGACAGCGAAGCACGGCGTGATAACGATACGAAAGACGAGGCAGATTATGAAATTCGCACGCGATTGTCGTTCGAGCGAATCCAACGAAGCAACCGCGCAGCTGCTGTTCGAAGCGCTGCCGTGGATTAAGAACCTGACCGGCAAGACGGTTGTTATCAAATATGGCGGAGCCGCCATGGTTGACGAGCAACTGCGCCGCGATGTGATGAGCGACATCGTTTTGCTCAAGATCATCGGTATGCGTCCCGTCATCGTGCATGGCGGCGGCAAGGCTATCAACGAGGCGCTGAGCCATTACGATATTCCCGTCGAGTTTAAGAACGGCCAGCGCGTGACCACGCCGGCGACCATGGATATCGTGCGCGAGGTGCTGGGCGGCAAGGTCAACCAAGAGCTGGTTGCTGCCATCAACCACCACGGCAACCTGGCCGTGGGCGTGTCGGGCAGCGATGCCGGCACGCTCATCGCCGAGCCGCTCGACCCCGAGCTCGGTCGCGTGGGCAAAGTGACGCACGTCAACACCGACTATATCGAGCGCTTGCTCGATAGCGAGTATATCCCCGTCATCGCTACCGTCGCGGCGGGGGAGGATGGCGGTTTCTTCAACATCAATGCCGATACCGCCGCCGGTGCCGTCGCGGCGGCGCTTCATGCGCATAAGGCGATCTTTTTGACCGACGTCGATGGCCTGTACAAGGACTTTAGCGATAAGGATTCGCTTATCTCTAACCTAACGCTCGACGAGGTTAACGAGATGCTCTACGGCGGGGAGGTCGATAAGGGCATGATTCCCAAGCTGCGTGCGGCCGTCGATGCGCTTGCCGGTGGCGTATTCCGCGCCCACATCATTAACGGTACCACGCCGCATTCGCTGCTCCTGGAGCTGCTGACCGATGCCGGCGTCGGTACCGTGATCCATTCCACCGAGACGGCCTACGAGTTCGATACGCACCCGCACCCGCTTTCGACCTTTGCGGCGCGCCTGACCGAGAACCTCGACGAGGTCGAGAAGCTCCAGACGGTCTAGCCGGCTCGAAATTGCTACGCCATTACGCCCACAGTCCGCGCTACCTGGCGCTTAACGAAAGGTATCTCATGTCACTTGCAGCACAACAATCGCTCGAATCCCACTACGTCATGCACACCTTTGGTCGCTCGCCGGTCGAGTTCGTCGAAGGCCACGGCATGAAGCTCACCGGCGACGATGGTCGCGAATACCTCGATTTTCTTGCCGGTATTGGCGTGTGCAGCCTGGGCCACGGCAATCCGGCAGTGCTGTCGGCGCTCGAGGATCAGACCAAGAGGCTCCTGCATGTCTCCAACTATTTCTACATCGAGCAGCGCGGCCAGGTCGCGGCGCTGCTGTCCAAGCTCGCTAACGATGATGCGGACGGTGCACGCGTGCTTGCCGACGCGATTGCCGCTGGCGACGAGACCACGGCGGCGGCACTTGGCGCTCCGGCTGCGGGCGGGCAGGTGTGGGAGACGTTCTTTGCCAATTCCGGTGCCGAGGCCAACGAGGGCTCTATGAAGCTCGCGCGTCTGTACGCCAAGCGTGCTGGTAACGGCGGCAACACCATCGTATGCATGCGTGGCGGCTTCCACGGCCGTACGCTCGAGACCATTGCCGCCACCATGCAGGATTGGCTACAGGACAGTTTCCGTCCGCTGCCGGGTGGCTTTGTGGCCTGTACGCCCAACGATGTCGACGAACTGCGTTCGATCTTTAAGCAGCTGGGAAGCGAGGTCTGCGCCGTCATGCTCGAGCCGATTCAGGGCGAGAGCGGCGTGCACCCCATGACCGAGGAGTTTATGGCGGCGGCGCGCGACTTGGCACACGAGGTGGGCGCCGTTCTTATCGCCGACGAGGTCCAGTGTGGCATCTTCCGCTCCGGCAAGCCGTTTGCATTCCAGACCTATGGCGTGGAGCCCGACATTATGAGCCTTGCCAAGGGCATTGCCGACGGCGTGCCCATGGGCGCCGTGGTGGCAAAGAAGGAAATCGCCGACGTCTTTAAGCCCGGCGATCATGGTTCGACCTTCGGTGGTAGCTGCTTGGCCATCGCGGCGTGTGCCGCGACGCTCTCCGCGCTTGTGCGCGGCGATTATGCCGAGCATGCCGCCAAGGTTGGCGCCTATATGGAGGCAAAGCTCGCCAAGTTACCGCACGTTACCGAGGTGCGTGGTCGCGGCTTGATGCTCGGCTGCGATTTGGATGATGCCGCGGGTGATGCACACGACGTTGTGGCCCTTGCATTGGGGGCTGGCGCTGTGATCAACGCTACGGGTGCACATACGCTGCGTCTCCTACCGCCGCTCGTGTGCGAGGAAGCCGACGTGGACAGTCTGATCGAGATTCTGTCGGGGGTTTTGGCTTAGCGAGAGCAAGACATAGCTAGTTTGAACGGGTTCCAGATCGTCAGTGCGTCATTTGATGCATCATCGGACGGTCTGGAACCCTTTTTGCCATAAATCTGCAATGGCCAGGAGAGCCTCTGGCCAAAAAATGCCAAATATGAGTACTGATACCAGTTGAATCTCATATGAAACCGACTATTTAGGATTAGTTAGACCACACATGTTCAATTATGTTAGTGGAAAACTACTAGCAAAGGCTTCAAATCGCTAGTTCAGGGCTAGATTTACCCGGCGAAACCCAAAAATCGCTGCTATAAAATTAGTAACAGTACTCATTTTTGCCATTTTTTGGCCACGGCCTTTGTGACAGACGTGTTGACGGGTTCGAATCCCTCTGCGATGGGCCCAAAAAGGAAAGGCCCCCATTTCTGGGGGCCTATCAAATCAGTGGTGGGCGATGAGGGATGTCCGCGTGCGGCTTCGCCGCCCGCGCCCCGCTTCGGGCCTACGGCCCTCGCGTGCTGCGCTGGAAAACGCTTCGCGTTTCCTCAGCTCCGCACCCTTGCGGGTTCGAATCCC
>CAJMSO010000276.1 GCA_905216075.1 uncultured bacterium
CATTATGGGTGGCACCTTTGACCCCATCCATTACGGGCACCTGGTGACCGCCGAGCAGGCGCGTGAGTCCCTTGACTTGGACGCCGTGCTCTTTATGCCGGCGGGCTCGCCTGCCTTTAAACTTGACAAACCGGTGACGCCGGCCGAGGACCGTTATGCCATGACGGTCCTCGCGACCGCCGCGAACCCGGCCTTTTTGGCAAGCCGCTTCGAGATCGATCGTGCCGGTATCACCTACACAGCCGATACGCTGCGCGCCCTTCGCGAGTTTTACCCGCCACAGGTGAAGCTTTACTTTATTACGGGTGCCGATGCGATTATCGATATTGTGACCTGGCACAATGCTGATGAGATTGCCGAGCTGGCAACCTTTATTGCTGCGACGCGTCCCGGCTTTGACATCGATACGGCGCGAGCGCGGATTAAGGAATCGGGACTGCCATTCGACGTGCGCTATATCCAGATTCCGGCACTGGCGATTAGTTCGACCAACATTCGCAAGCGGGTTGCTCGCGGCATGAGCGTGCGCTATCTTACGAGCGAGTCCGTGCTCGGCTATATCCGTAAACGCGGCCTGTATGCCGATCTTGGGCAAGACGATTTTGATTGATAGGGGAGAACGTTGTCGGTAGAAGATCAGTTTGAGGGCGACGAGCGCGCGCTCTTGACGCGTATCCACGAGTTGCTCGATGTTCGCATGAAGGATAAGCGTAAGCGCTACGTGCATTCGCTCGGGGTTGCCGAGACTGCGTTGCGCCTAGCCGAGGTGTACGGTGTCGACCGCTTTGATGCCGCTGCCGCCGGCCTGATCCATGACTGGGACAAGGTGCTCTCCGACGACGAGCTGGTCACGCGCGCTCTGCATTATGGCATTAAGATTGCCGGCTCTCCTTCTGCCGCGACGCCGCTTTTGCATGGCCCGGTTGCCGCCTATGAGCTTCCGCAGCTTTTTCCCGAGCTGTCGCCGGCGGTCTTTCAGGCTGTCGACCGTCACACCGTGGGCGCTTGCGACATGACGCCGCTCGATATGGTGGTCTTTGTGGCCGATGCCATCGAACCCAACCGCCACGGCGATTATGCCCATGCGCTGCGCAAGATGGTGGGGAAGTCCTCGCTCGACGAGTTGTTCTTCTCCTGTTTTGCGCAGGGTCTGGTCTATGTGATCCAGACCGGGCGTTATCTTTATCCCACGGCTATTACGATTTACAACCATTACGCCCAGCTGCGCTAGCTCGGGCTGTCTAGAAAGAGGTATTCCATGGCCGATGAGACCATGACCGACGAGCAGATTCTTGAAGGTGTGGAGCACAAGAGCTTCATTGCCACGTCCGACCGCACTGCAGCCTCGCTGTCCGCGAGCGGTGTCGCCGCCGAGGATGTCGCTCGCGCCGCCGCGCAGGCCGCCTACGACAAGAAAGGCGAGGACGTTCAGGTGCTCGATCTGACTGAGCTTTCCGATGTATGTGACTACTTTGTCCTTGCTACCGGCACCAACAACCGCCAGGTTGATTCGATCGTCGACGAGATTGAGGAGAAGGTCGCCGAGGCTTGCGGCGAGCACCCGTTTTCCATCGAGGGCCGCGAGCAGAAGACCTGGATGCTCATGGACTACGGTTCGGTTGTCGTCCACGTCTTCACTCCTGAGGCGCGCGAGTTCTACCGTCTCGAAAAGCTCTGGGGCGACGCCCCCCAGCTTCCCCTCGACCTCCTCTAAATGATTTTTTTGGGACGGGGATAAAAAAATCATTCCTACCGTTCACCGAACCGCTCATCTTTGTTGGGCGGTTCGGTTTTTTCTTTTTCCTCCTTTTGTATGCTGTAGCTATTGCAGACTCGGAAGGGAGGGCTTCGATGACTCGCGTTGCTCGTGTGTTATCCGAACTCGGTCATTATCATGTTATGGTCAAAGGGTGTGCTGACCAGCTGATCTTTGAGGACGATGACGACCGCTACTATTTCCTCAATCTGATGAGCCAGCGTTTTATATCCGACCATATTCGGTTGCTTGCTTGGTGTTTGATGGACAATCATGTGCATCTGCTATTTGATGACCCCGATAACCAAATGAGTGCTGCGATGCACGCCATAGATACAGCGTATGCTATGCGATTTAATTTGAAGACAGGCAGGCGTGGGCCAGTTTTTCAAGAACGTTTTAAGAGTGTTGTTATTTCTGATGATGAGCAGTTGCTCCGTTGCGTTCGTTACATTCACGACAACCCTGCGAAGGCAGGCATATCTTCTGCACCCATGTATCGTTGGAGCAGCTTCCACGAGTATTTCGGTACGCCTGAAATCTGCGATTGCAGTGATATTGTCGAACTTTTTGGTGGGTCGGAGGCGTTTTACCTTACAAGTACAGACGGTAAGCCCAATTCGTATTATTTGCCTGAAGGCAAACACGTTTCCGATATGGATGCTTTGGAAGTCGCACAGGCTCTATTGGCTCCACTTGAGCCCTACCAGCTCAAGACGCTTTCGAAGCAAGAACGGAATCGTCTGTTGGCAATGCTTAAACATCGAGGCTTTACGATTGCCCAGATTTCGCGCATTACGGGAATCGGGACAAATATTATTCAGAGGTCGAAATGAGGCCTGAAATGATTATTTCATCCCCGTCCCAAAATAATCAAAAGCATCGATAGCGCCAGAATGATTTTTTAATCCCCGTCCCAGAAAAATCATTTTGCCATAGGGACTAATCGTTGAAGCGGGATTGACGGCCGAAGGATAGGGCAGTGTCGCCGAACTTGTCTCGGACGGCGTCGATGGCGACGGAGAGGTCGCGGCGGTCGCTGGATTGGGCTCCGCGGTCATCGATCTCGCAGAACAGGTCGGTCTGGATGCCGCCTTGGTGGTCGAAGTCGCTCATGCCGATGCCCGCCAGGCGCACATGCATCCCTTCCTGCCAGATGTTGTCGAGCAGCTCGAGCGCCACCGCCACGAAGATGTTCTCATCGTCGGTCGGATGTGGCAGCCGGCGCTGTGCCGAGCGCCCGCTTCCATACGAATACTTGAGTTTGAGTGTCACCGTGGCACCCGTTA
>CAJMSO010000277.1 GCA_905216075.1 uncultured bacterium
AAGCTCGCTCAAGATTTGATTCAGCGCATCTTGAACGTCTATATTCCCGCTTTCTGTCAGTTGAGAGACGGTTTGATGGAGCGTTACGGCGAGCTTCTGCTGGCTCCCGACGACCAGTTTGTTTAATTCCTTTAGATTCCGCGGAGGGTTGTTGCCGTTTACCGAGGGGTTGTTGTGCAACAACGGGCTAGCTGTAATACTTAGATACATCTTTGCAAACTGCACTTTAACTATACCAATGCAGGGAGGATCTATGCAGCCCAAGCATTCCGCGATTGTGGCGGGCCTGACGTTGGCGCTTTCGTTTGGCACCGTTGCTGCGCCTGTGACTGCTGTTGCCGAGGAGCCCACGCCGGGTGTTGCCTCGGATGCCACCGATATCGATAAGGGCCTTTACACCCAGCAGTCTATTTCGGGTGTGCTGAGGTCGGTTCAGGGGGTCTCGTTTGTCAACGTGACTCGCGAGATGAAGTACTTTACCAAGTACGAGAGCCATGGCAACTATAACCAGGGCTTTTCGTATGGCGACGGCTATAACGCGCTGGGCTATTACCAGTTCGACCGTCGTTGGTCGCTCATTCCGTTTATGAAGCAGGTCTACAACTACGATTCTGCTAAGTACGGCATGCTTAAGGCTGCGATCGATCGCGGCAGTGAGATTTCCAACGTGAACAATCCCATGTATGCGAACGGCCAGCTCACCGAGCTGGGCCGTATTGCGCAGGAGGCCTTCCAGGGTGCTTATAACACCGACCCTGCTGAGTTTTCGGCTCTGCAGGATGCGTATGCGTACAACTCCTACTATGCGGTGACCGAGGCGTGGCTCAAGAGCGCCCTTGGTGTTGACATCTCCGGCCGTGCCGACTGCGTCAAGGGTATGGTGTGGAGTATCACCAATATGTGCGGCACCGGTGGCTGCCAGGACTTTTTCCGCTGGGCAAATCTCTCCAACAGTATGACGGACCGCGAGTTTGTGACGGCGCTTTCGGGCAGCGTGGTTGATAACGTGGCGCGCAAGTATTCGAGTCAGCCTCAGTACCATGAGGGGTGGAAGAATCGCTACAAGAACGAGCTTAAGGACTGCCTGGTCTACATTGCCGAGGACGAGGCTGCCGCGGCAACGCCTGTGGAGCCTGAGCCCGAGCCCGCGCCGGTGCCGACGCCCGGTCCGAGCATGGCGCCCGCTGCTCCCGCCGCACCGACACCTGGTACCGATGACGATGCGGGCGACGATAACGATACGGATGCGCCCTCGACTGATGCGGGCAGCGATGATGCTGGTAACGGCGGGGCTGCGTCTGGTGACGCTGCTTCTGGCGATTCGTCGACTTCTGGCTCCGATGGCGCTACGGATGGCACGACTTCTGGCTCCACCGATGCGGATGCTTCCAACGGCGCTGGCGATTCCTCTGCCGATGCTGGCTCCTCTAAAGATTCTGACTCCGATGCTTCCGAGGACGGGTCGAACGAGGGCTCCGATGCTGGCGACTCCTCGACGAAAAACAAATCTTCTACCGGTGAGCAGCTTGGCTCTATGTTGGGCTCGTCTTTGATGGCGGGCTTTAACGGCGGCTCTTCTTCTGATGAGGGGGCGTCTGACCGGGGCTTCGGCTCCAATGCCGACGGCGCTTCTGATGCTTCCGCCGGCGCGGGCGCGAAGCAGTCCGACGCCGATGCTCAGAAGGCCGGTGACAAAGGTGGTACTACGTCCGCCGCGACGACTACCACGACCAAGTCTTCGGGCGGTAACATGCCCAAGACGGGCGACCTCATCGTTATGGCGAGCCTTGCCAGTGCAAGCTTGGCCACGCTGGGTGCCACGTCTATTGTGAGTGGCAAGAATAAGCTCGATCAGCAGCGGAAGGCTGCTGGGGAGGACGGTTCTGAGGAGTAACCTCTCGATTGTCAGATAGCTAAAGAGTCGGGACGGGGTCTGGTGCTGCTGCATCAGGCTCCGTTTTATTGTGCAACGATTAGTTATGCCCCCTCACACCCCATGTTGCTACCGTTGCCCGATATGTTTGCGCGCTACATCAGTACGTGCGAGATCGTCATTACAATTGGCATCGTGCTGTGATTTAGGGGGAACGTTGCAATGTCTGAACAGGCAAATAATGGTTGTGCTGTCGGCTTTGGCGTACGTCTAATCGGCTGTACCGACGATGTGGTTTTGCCCATCGGCATGCACGACTATGCGGAGGCTCTTAGTTGCTGCGCGCTGGTCGACAAGACTATGTTTATTGCCGATGTGCTGGATTGCGATGCGTCCGTTATGGTGTGCTGTCGACCCGAGGGTTTTGGCAAGAGCATGAACTTGTCGATGCTCAAGGCTTTTTTGGAGCGTCCCGCGGTCGGTCGTGCTGGTCGGAGCTTGTTTGCCGATACTCAGATTTGGGATGCGGGCGGCGGGCGCTATAGGAACGAGTACGCTTGCTATCCGGTGATATCGCTGGACTTTTCTGGCGCTGGGAGGCGTGGCCCCGCTGTTGCCGGCGTCGTGCGCGATGCCCTTTCGGGCGAGTGCGCTCGCTTGTTGGCGCTCTTGGAGGCTCCGGATTTAGCTCGAGATAAGGTGCGTCACATCGAACGTGTCGCGCGTGGCGTGGCGAGCGCGGACGAGGTTGACTCGGTGCTCGGTGTGCTCATAGAGCTGCTGGAGATTGCCTGCGATGAGCAGGTTGTATTGCTCGTTGATGGGTACGATGCGGCGTGGTCTCGCCGTGCGAGCGCGAGGAACGCTTCCGACGCCGATCCGGCAGAACTACTTGACCGTGCGCTGTTTGACGCCATTGCCACTGCGCGCGATTCGTTGCGGCTGACGTGTCTGATGGGGGAGTGTTCCGGTCCCGCCGAAGCGGCGCTTTCTTCGCGCGGCTGCTCGTATTGTCTGACGACGCCGCTGTCGGCGTGGTGTGACCGTTGGTTCGGTTTTTCGGATGCCGAGGTCGAGGCTCTGTTGAATCATGCTGGGCGCGAGGAATACCTGGATGATGCGCGTGAATGGCTCGAGGGATATCGGTTTGGCAGGGCCTATTGCTCGAGTCC
>CAJMSO010000278.1 GCA_905216075.1 uncultured bacterium
ATCGGTAGTAACGTGGTAGACCGCCGTATCGGGGAATGCCTTTTCGTCGAAAGGCAGGAGATGGGGATCGTCGTCGACTTCGATGGCGATGCCGTACTGGGGCCAGTAATATGCCATGGGAACCTCCCTGCTTCTGGGCCAAAACTTCTATCGGTTTTGGCTGTCGACGCCGACCGTATCAGCCGCTACTTGACCAATTTCTGACCAAATGCTTGACGGATTGGCGTCTCCGCAGGTAAAAGGCGGCAAAAAATACTCCAACTTTTTTCGAGCGACATTTACGCGATCGGCGACGGCGGGGCCATATGTGTCAAAAGCATCGTCTGCCGAGGAAATCTAGCCACTCGCCGAATTGCACGAACGTAAAAATCGCCAATTATGGAGACGGTCTCGAACACGTCGACGAAACGATGCGGTAACATCTCCCTGCAAACACTGTAGTTAGCTAAAGGGGGAGTTCGCGTGTCTGCAAGCATCAAACCCTTCACCGACGAGTTCGAAGAGTATGGTCGCGATGAGTCTCGCGCATCGGGCGAAGCATCGAGCATCTCGTTTCCGGCAACGGGAAACGAGGTCCGTGCCATTTTGGAAAAGCTCCATGCCGAGCGTGTCCCGGTAACGGTTCAGGGCGCCCGAACCGGCCTTGCCGCCGGTGCCGTGCCCCACGGCGGGCATATCCTCAATACTTCCCGTATGAATCGCTACTTGGGCCTTCGCCGCGATGAACAAGGCCAATTTCTGCTGCGCGTGGAGCCGGGCGTTGTGCTCTCGGAGCTGCGCAAGCAGCTGAGCAAGAAGGTGCTGCCGACTGCTGGTTGGGACCAGGTATCGCTTGAGGCCTACGAGGAGTTCCAAGAGGCCCCCGAGCAGTTCTTTCCCACCGATCCCACCGAGGCGTCTGCCTGTCTGGGCGGCATGGCGGCATGTAACGCCTCCGGTGCCCGCAGCTACGCCTACGGTCCCATGCGCCCGCATATCACGGGACTCCACGTCGCGCTGGCTGATGGCGATTTGCTTGAGCTTCAGCGCGGCGAGGCTTTTGCCCAGGGCCGCCACCTGTCGCTCGTGACGGCAGCGGGCCGTACGCTCGAGCTCGATCTTCCCGGCTATACCATGCCCAAGACAAAAAATGCCTCAGGCTATTTCGTTGCGGACGAAATGGACGCCATCGACCTCTTTATCGGTGCGTGCGGCACACTCGGCGTCATTACCGAGCTCGAGATCGCCCTGCAGGCGGCGCCTGCGGTCGTTTGGGGTGTGAGCTGCTTTTTCGATAGCGAAGACAAGGCCGTGTCCTTTACCGATTCCGTGCGTCCCGTCCTGTCCCATGCGGCTGCCATCGAGTACTTCGACGCTGGCGCCCTGGATATTCTACGTCGCCAGCGCGAGCAGTCGACAGCGTTTGCCTCGCTGCCGGCGCTCGACAAAGAGGCCAAGGTCTGTGTCTACGTGGAGCTCGACTGCGATGACGAGGCCCAGGCGACCGAGGAACTGTACCACCTGGGATGGGTGCTCGAGTTTGCGGGTGGCCGCGACGATGCGACATGGGTCGCGCGCACCGAGGTTGATCGCGAGTGCCAGCGGTTCTTCCGCCATGCGGTCCCCGAGAGCGTCAATATGCTTATCGACGAGCGCCGCCGCACGGATCCCACCATCACCAAACTGGGTTCGGACATGTCGGTGCCCAATGCACGCCTTGCCGATGTCGTGGCCCTCTATCGCCGCACACTGGCCGAAAGCGGGCTTGAATCTGCTGCCTGGGGGCACATCGGTAACAACCATCTGCATGTGAACATTCTGCCGCGCGATGCGCAGGACTACCGTCGCGGTGGCGAGCTGTTTGCCCAGTGGGCTGCGGAGGTAACGGCTATGGGCGGTGCCGTTTCTGCCGAGCACGGCGTCGGCAAGATCAAGGCGGGCTTCTTAGAGACGATGTACGGTCACGAGGCCATGGTCGAGTCGGCGCGGCTTAAACTCCAGCTCGATCCCGACGGGCAGCTGGGTCGCGGCAACCTGTTTTCGGAGAAGCTCTTGGATGAGCTCGTCCAGAAAGGGGGCGCGTGAAGATGAGCGATTTCCATATGGTGGTGTGCGTCAAGGCGGTGCCGGGAAGCACCGAGGTCAAGATGGACCCCAAGACCAATACGATTGTGCGTGACGGCAAGCAGGCGGTCATCAGCCCGTTCGATGCAAGCGCTCTGGAATGCGCGCTGTCGCTCAAGGATGACTTTATCGGCTTTGGCATGGATGTGCGCGTGACGGTGGTGTCGATGGGCATCCCCGCGACCGAATCGCTGCTGCGCGACTGTATCGCCCGCGGTGCCGACGACGCGCTGCTGCTGACCGACCGAGCCTTTGCGGGCGCCGATACCCTAGCCACCACCTATGCCCTCAAGTGCGGCATCGAGGCGCTCGACGAGGACTTCGACCTGCTCATCTGCGGCAAGATGGCGGTGGATGGCGATACGGCCCAGATTGGTCCCGAGCTTGCCGGTGCCTTTGAGATTCCCTGTGTGACCGACGTGAGCTGCGTGCAGAGCGCGGGCTTTACGACGTGTGGCTCGCTGGCGCTCGTTCACGGATGCGATGCCGGCGAGGAGACGGTGTGTCTTGAGATGCCGTGCGCGATGACGGCTGCCAAGGAGATTGGCCAGTTGCGTATGCCGAGTATTGCCGGTATTCGCGCGGCGGAGGAGGCGGACGTGCGCGTGGTCAGTGCCGCCGACGTGAACGCCGACCCCGCGCGTTGCGGTCTTGCCGGTTCGCCGACGCAGGTCGTGCGCTCGTTTGTGCCCGACCGCGACCAAACGTGTGAGACTGTTGAGGGCACGGCGTCCGAGCAGGCGGCAAAACTCGCCAAGATTATCGAGGGGATGGCATAGATGAGCGGACTGATTATCGATAGCGAAGCCTGTATCGGCTGCGGTCGCTGCGTTCGCGCCTGTGCCTCGGGCGGCATCGTAGTGGAAGGCGAGCGACCCAGCCGATGCGCCC
>CAJMSO010000279.1 GCA_905216075.1 uncultured bacterium
TTCCGTCCTCTTATACCAAAAAGACGGCCCTCCAAACGGAGCGACCGTCTTTTGCGGAGATTATTTTGACGATATGGTCAGGCGACCGATCAGCTTAATGGGATAGAACAACATCCCATTAAGGGTTTTCCAAGTGCCCGAGATTGCCCCGAAAGAGGAGCGCCGCGTACTAAATGTACGCAAGCGACGGTTTGAGGGGCAAGGTCGGGTGCTTGGGAAAGCCTCTAGTGCCTAAAATGCCTGGCCCCCGTGAAGACCATCGCAATACCATGCTCGTTGCAGGCCTGGATGCTCTCGTCGTCGCGCTTGGAGCCGCCGGGCTGAATGATGCAGGTCACACCATGCTCGGCAAGCACGTCGACGTTGTCGCGGAACGGGAAGAATGCGTCGCTTGCGCAGGCAAAGCCGCCCTTCTCCACACCCTCGCGCTCGCAGAAGTCCTCGGCGCGCTCGCAGGCAAGCAGTGCAGAGTCAACGCGGTTGGGCTGACCCGGGCCCATACCAATGCCGGCCTTACCCTTGGAGACCAGGATGGCGTTGGACTTGACGCCCTTGCAGACCTTCCAGGCAAACTCGAGCTCGGCCATCTCGGCGTCGGTGGGCTTGCGGTCGGTGGGGAACGTAAAGGTCGCGGGATCCTCGGTCACGTGGTCGACTTCCTGCACCAGCATGCCGCCGTCGATGGAGCGCAGCTCCACCTGGGCGCCGTGGTCCACGCCGCCGGTCGCCAACACGCGCAGGTTGGGGCGCTTGGCCATGCGCTCGAGCGCCTCGGCAGTGTAGCTCGGGGCGATGATAACCTCGACGAACTGCTTGTTCTGATCGGCAAAGTGCTCAACCAGCTCATAGGGAACCTCGCGGTTGCAGGCGATGATGCCGCCGAAGGCGCTCTTGGGATCGCAGGCGAAGGCGCGGTCGTAGGCGGCCGTGATGTCCTCGGCAACGGCAGAACCGCAGGGATTCTGGTGCTTGAGGATCACGCAGGCCGGCTCGTCGAACTCGCGGACCAGGTTCCAGGCGGCGTCGGCATCCAGATAGTTGTTGTAGCTGAGCGGCTTGCCCTGGATCTGCTCGGAGCCCACGAGCGGGAACTGCGAGCTCGCGGTATTCTCGCAGCCCTCGGCAAAGCGATAGACCGTAGCCTTCTGCTGCGGGTTCTCGCCATAGCGCAGGTCGTCGACCTTCTCCAGCGAGATCTCGAGCTTGGCAGAGGTGTCCGCCACATCGCTTGCCTGGGCGGCAAGCCAACGGGAGATAGCCGTGTCGTAGGCGGCGGTGGTCTGGTAGACCTTCACCTGCAGGCGGCGACGGGTGGAAAGCGTGGTGCAGCCACCGGTCTCGTGCATCTCGGCCAGGACGGCATCATAGTCGGCCGGGTCGGAGATGACGGTAACGCTCGCGGCGTTCTTGGCGGCAGAGCGCAGCATGGAGGGGCCACCGATGTCAATGTGCTCGATGGCATCCGCGAAGGTGACCTCGGGGTTGGCGACGGTCTTCTCGAACTCGTACAGGTTGACGACGACCAGGTCGATCAGCTTAATGCCGTGCTGAGCGGCCTCCTGCATGTGCTGCTCGGAATCGCGGCGGGCCAGCAGCGCGCCGTGAACCTTGGGGTGCAGGGTCTTAACGCGGCCGTCCATCATCTCGGGATAGCCCGTGAACTCCTCGATGGGGGTTACGGGGACGCCCGCGTCCTCGATGGCACGAGCCGTGCCGCCCGTAGAGATGATCTCGACGCCAAAGTCATCGACCAGCGTCCGTGCGAAATCGACGACGCCCGTCTTATCGGTAACCGAGATCAACGCGCGTGCGATCTTCACATCAGATCCCATGCAGTCCTCCTGTCTGGTACGCCGCCGTGCTCTGTGAGCCGGTGATACGTCGATCTGCAGCGCTCGCGCAGCGGCATTGAAAATACTGATTCAATGTAGCGCATCGAGCGCATCGATGCACCCCGCAACGGGCGCATATGCAGAAAAAGTTTGCGAGCGGAGGGGATGGGCACGGCACCGGGCACGGTGAGTTCATGGAACACAGGGGCACCATAATTAGATGCCAATAGCGTGGTAGAACTGTGCTCGATATGCATCCGCAAAAGAAAGAGGCACCATGGTCTCGCGGGTTCTCTACCGACCGTTTGATACCGAAGACTTCGACGCCATCGCGTTGATTCTGCAGCAGCTTTGGCATAACAATTCGGATAACGATGAGTACAACCGTCTCGAGGCCGCGTGCGACCTTGCCTACTGCCTTTCGTCTTCGACGTTTTCGCAAGTTTCCGTAATCGACGGTCAGGCGCGCGGCATTGCGCTCGCGCGTGCGGGACAGAGCTCCGGCGCCACCGTTAAGGAACATTGGCTGGATACCGAACGCGCACTGCTATCGCAAATGCGCGAGCTGGAGCCCGATGCCTGCGCCGAGTATCTCTCGTTTGTGCGCGCAACCATCCGAACCAACAACCGCCTGCTCGAAAGCAGCCCGTTGCCACACGACAACGAGGTCACGCTGCTTGCCGTAGATCGCGACGTCCATGGCCTGGGCGTTGGCTCGGTGTTGCTCGACGCCGCAGTCTCGTACCTATCCTCGCGCGGGGCGACGAGGGCGCACCTGTACACCGACTCCAACTGCTCGTGGAAGTTCTACGAGCTGCATGGCTTTAAGCGCACGGCCACGCACCGCGCCAACCGCGAAGAGCGCCGTCACGACATGCCGCGCGAAAGCTTCCTCTACGAACTCGACCTAACAGCCTAGGCCCAGCAGCCATACCTAGTCATTTAGGAACGTCCCCAATGGTTAGTCGCTGGGGACGGTCTTCGTAGGTAGCGCATAAAAAGGGGATGGGCTTTCCCCGACGGCTGTCGAGAAAAGCCCATCCCATAATTTACGACCGCTAGAACGTTCCGCCGCCGCCTCCGCCGACGCCACCACCGCCGCCGCCCGAGAAGCC
>CAJMSO010000280.1 GCA_905216075.1 uncultured bacterium
ATGCGCGTGAATGGCTCGAGGGATATCGGTTTGGCAGGGCCTATTGCTCGAGTCCGGCGCGTGTGATCGGTTTTCTGGACCGAGACTGCACGGCGCCTGTGCGAGCCGATCTGTATGGGTATGCCGATTGCCTAAGTAGGGTAGTTGCCGGGTGGAATCTTGATCGCCTTTCGGCTCTGTTCGATTTGCTCGAGGCCCATGGATGCGTTGAGGTCCCAGTCTGTTTGGGTGCTACGGGGCCAGAGACCTCGTCTGATGATGGTTTGTGGACGGCGCTGTATCTGTCCGGTTTCCTGACGACGGATATGATTGAGGAGCCGGAGCATGGTCGTCTCCGTGCTCTGCGGTTGCCCAATAACGAGCTTCGCCAGACCTTTCGTCTGGTGATTATTGATTGGTTTGAGCGTGCTGCCGAGGACGTTCGAGATGTCGATGCGTTTCGAGACGGGTTGTGCCGTGGGGACGAGGATGCGGTAAAGCGGGCGTTAGACCGCATCCTGGGAGATGCGGGAATCGGTGCGAACAACCCAGATGCGCAGCTGCCATATCACCTGCTCTTGCAGGGGCTCTGCTTTGGATTGCCGGGCTATGCCAATCCTGCCTCGAGGCGAAAGCGTGGCGCGGATCGCTGGGACATCCGGGTATTTCCTACGGGCACCGTGTTTGACGTGGCAGACACGATCGGCATGCTCGACGAGCGTCCGCTGATAACGGTCAATATGATGTTTGACCCCGGTGTGAACGCGCTGGGCCTAGAGCTGCTGGCCGTTCAGGCGCTGCTTGACATAGAGCGCGACGGCATCGACAAGATTCGCGTACCGCGACCCGGTGTAGGCCGTATGCGCTGGGGATTCGGGTTTGACGGACGGCATGTGGCAGCGGTGTGCCAGCGGCTGTAGGGGTGTCAGCTACTCTGCGTCCTTCATGGGCGGCATGGGCTTCCAGTCGGGATCCTTGATAATCTTGCGGGCGTCTTTCATGCCGCGGCGCAGCGCCGGGATGCCGGTCTTAAAGCATTTGTCGACCGCTGCAAGACGAATGAACTCCTTGCAGAAGGTCGCGGCGTTACCCAGACGGAACAGGATGGGATGGTAATCGCCGTAGATCTGCATGTAGCGGGCCAAAAAGCCGCGATTGCGCATGATGTAGTAGCGGTTGGTGTCGCTCGTGGAGTTGAGCTGGCGTTTGCCGGCGATGTCCCAGTTAGAGACGGCGCGGGCGCGCTTGAGCACCACGTCGGCAACCACGGCGGCGGGGAAATGCTGGCTGGCAACATAGCCGTAGCAGGCATCGTCGCCGTAGATGAAAAAGCGCGCATCGGGCAGGCCAATCTTGTCGACTACGCGGCGCGAGAACAGGCCGCCTTCAAAGCACAGCTGGTTCATGGTGCGGTAGCCCTCGGGGCCCAGGTCCCACTTAGCGATGGGGTTGGGGATACCAAGCGAAAGGATGAGCTGGTACTGCCAAAAGAAGGCGCCACCGTCGAAGTCCAGGCGCGAACCCTGGATGACGTCGTAGCGGTCCGTCCATTTGGCCAGGCGCTCAATACCCTCGGGGATAACGAGCACGTCGTCGTCCATGACCCAAAACCACTGAGCGCCCAGGTCGTAGGCGCGCTTGGTGCCAGCGGAGAAGCCACCTGCGCCGCCACCGTTTTCAAGCTGCGGGTCGTAGATGACACGGTCGGTGCCGCCTTGTGCATCTGGCTGGTCAGTGTCGATGCCCCACAGGTTGGCGAGGCGCTCGTTAAATGCGATGCACATGGCTTCGGTCTCGCGCGAATTCTCGTTATCGACGATCACGATGCGCCAAGGCGCGGCCGTGAGCTCGGTCATAGAGTCGAACAGGTTGGCCAAGAGTTCCTGGCGCTTGTACGTAACGACAACGATGGCGAGCTTATCGATGGGGGCAGGAAGGGTTGAAGGCATGGGGCAATATATCCTTTCACGCGCGGCAGACATGCACCGCACGGAAGCTATCAAATACGTCCATTGGACGGCATCTATTGTAAAGGGTCGCTGCGCCATGTTGGCAAGGTTTGAATAAAACGCAGGAACCTGCCATGGGCATGGTGGCCGCGATTAAGCGCAGCGCTTCGATGGATATGTTGCGTGCGGCTTTGGGCTGTATGACTTCCTTTCGCTTCGGTTTGCCTCTGCGGGCTCCATAGATTATATAAACGCCCGCTAGCGCGCTGACCCTTTGATACCATGAAACGACAGGTATTTCCTAAGGAGCACATTTGTCTACTAACGCCTCTGGCAGCCCTGTTCTGTCGCTGCTTATTCCCATTTACAATGTTCAGCGCTACCTGCGCGAGTGTCTCGATTCCGCCCTGGTGCAGACGCTCAAGGATATTGAGATCATCTGCATTAACGACGGGTCGACCGACAACTCGCCGGCGATTATCCGCGAGTATATGGAGCGCGATGGGCGCGTCAAGATGATCGACAAGGCCAACAGCGGCTACGGCGACTCGATGAACCACGGCCTGGAGATGGCGCGTGGCAAGTACGTTGGCATCTTGGAGTCCGATGACTTTATGGCGCCCGACGCACTCGAAAAGCTTGTCTCGGCCGCCGATAGCAATAATGCCGACTTCGCGAAGGCGAATTTTGATTTCTACTGGTCTAAGCCCGAGGAGCGCCGTTCGCTGCACGAGATGTTTAAAGCCAAGGACTGTGGCAAGCCGGTGCACCCGAGCGATACGACTCAGTTCTTTAAGCAAAAGCCGTCGATTTGGTCGGCCGTGTACCGTCGCGATTTTCTTGAGCGCAACGGCATTAAGTTCCTGCCGACTCCGGGGGCATCCTTTCAGGACACGTCATTCGCCTTTAAGGTGATCGCGTGCGCCGATAAGGCTGTTTACCTGCATGATGCCGTGTTATCGTATCGTCAGG
>CAJMSO010000281.1 GCA_905216075.1 uncultured bacterium
CGGCTATTTGCCCGACACGATGGTGAACTTCCTGGCTCTTCTGGGGTGGAGCCTCGACGGCGAGACCACGATCATCCCGCGCGATGTCCTGGCCAGCAAGTTCTCGCTCGACCGCATTTCCAAGAACCCGGCGACCTTCGATCCCAAAAAGCTCGATTGGGTCAATGCCGAGTACATCAACGGTATGTCCGATGCTCAGTTTGCCGACGAGATCATGGTCCCCGAGCTGCACGAAGCGGGTCTCATCGAGGGTAATGTCGAGTACGGCGAGGACTGGATTGACGCGCTTGCTGCCATCGTCAAGCCGCGCACCAAGATGCCGGCCGACGCCGTGACCGTCGCCGCCCCCATCTTTGCCACGGCCGAGACGCTCGAGTATGACGAGAAGTCCGTCAACAAGGGCCTGGCCAAGGAGGGCATGGGTGCCATTCTGGACGCCGCCAAGGCCGCGCTCGAGGGTGTGGGCGAGTGGACGGCCGCCAACATCGACGCCGCGCTTGAGCCGCTGCCCGAGCAGATGGACCTCAAGAAGCGCGTGGTATTCCAGGCCGTGCGCGTCGCCGTCTGCGGCAACATGGTGAGCCCCCCGCTGGGCGAGACCATGGCGCTCGTCGGTCGCGACGACTGCCTGGCGCGTATCGACCGCGCCCGCACGATGGCGCTGTAACAGTCGCGTAAACGCATGTATCCGAGCCCCGCTCACCACGAGTGGGGCTCTTGTTTCTAAAGACGTATGGGATGGGAGGTACAGAGACCATGGCCGAGCAACTGTCACTGTTTGGTTCGCCTGAACCGGAGGAAGCTTCGAAGTCTGCGGCCCCTGCCGCCGCCCCGGCGCAGCCCGATTTCGCACCCGAACCCATCGCCGCCTACTCGAGCGTGGTTCTCGACATCCCGACCCGTGCGCTGTCCGAACCGTTTGCCTATGGCATTCCGCAGTCACTCGCCAACGATGCCCAGATCGGCTCCACCGTTCTAGTTCATTTTGGCAATCGTGCCGCCGCAGGCTACATCGTCGATATTGCACCCGAGCTGGGCGACCTGCAAGGCAACACCGTCCTCGATCCCGCGTGCATCAAGCCCGTCGAGGCGATTCTCAGCAAACCGCTCTTTAGTGCCGAGGCCGCCCGCATTGCGCGTTGGATGAGCCGCGAGTATGTCGCGACGCTTTCCGAGTGCCTGCGCCTGTTTTTGCCTCCGGGTGGTAGCCCGCGTGTCGTGAAGGGCGATGACGGGGCGTGGACAGTTGAGCGCCCAGCCGTCAAGCCTATCCAAAACCGTTGGGTGATGCTCACTCTCGAGGGCCTTGACTATACGCCGCCCAAGACTGCCGTTCGTCAGCGTCAGCTCATCGAGGCGCTCCAGTGCGGACCGGTCACGACGCGCGACCTCAACCTGCTCTACAACAGCATGTCGGCGACCATCAAGTCGCTCGAAAAACGCGGCGTCGTGGTTGTGGAGGAGCGCCGCGCCTGGCGTGGATGCAGCGAGCAGACCACGCTGTCCTCGGCAAGCGGCAAGGCACCTGTCGAGCTCACGAACGGCCAGCAGCAGGCGCTTGCGCAAATTGAGCGCGCCCGTCTTGACGCCCACGGAGACGTGGTCCTTGTCGACGGCGTCACCGGCTCCGGCAAAACCGAGGTGTACCTCTCCGCCATCGAGCGCGTGCTCGCAGCTGGTCGCTCGGCGTGCGTGCTTGTGCCCGAGATCTCGCTGACGGCCCAAACCGTCGGCCGCTTTCGTTCACGCTTTGGCGAGACGGTCGCGGTCTTCCACTCGCGTCTTTCGGCCGGCGAGCGCCTGGACCAGTGGGATATGGTCGCCAGTGGCGCCGCCCGTGTTGTCGTCGGCGCGCGTTCGGCGCTCTTTTGCCCGCTCAGCGACCTGGGCCTCATTATTATCGACGAGGAGCACGAGACCAGCTACAAGCAGGGCTCCAGCCCGCGTTACCACGCGCGCGAGGTGGCGGCCGAGATGGCGCGGCGCTACCGCTGCCCGCTCGTGTTGGGCTCGGCTACGCCTTCTGCCGAGGCCCTCGACCGCTGCCGCCGTGGCACGTTCAACGGTGCCACTTGGACACGCGTCGAGATGCCCGAGCGCCCGGGACACGCCGTGCTGCCGACGGTTCGCATTGCCGACCTGCGCCGCGAGTTTTCGCACGGCAGCCGCTCCATGTTCTCAAAACCGCTGATGGAAGGCTTGGAACGCGTGGTCGAGCGCCGCGAGAAGGCTGTGCTGCTGCATAACCGCCGCGGCTTTGCGCCGTTTTTGATGTGCCGCGAGTGCGGTTGCGTTCCCACCTGCAACCACTGCTCTACGGCGCTTACGTACCACGAGCGCACTCATACGCTGCAGTGCCACACCTGTGGTTCGTCCTGGCGCGTGCAGCCGTATCCCGCGCCCACGAGTCGTTGCCCCAAGAGCGGCAGCCGTTACCTGGCAAAAATGGGTCTGGGCACGCAGCAGATCGAGGACGCGCTGCACCAGATGCTGCCCGAGGATGTCGCCATCATTCGCATGGATGCCGATTCCACGCGCGGCAAGGATGCGCACAAAAAGCTGCTCGAGCAGTTCGATGCCGCCGATTGTGCTGTGCTGCTGGGCACCCAGATGATCGCCAAGGGCCTCGACTTTCCCGAGGTCACGCTTGTGGGTGTAGTCAATGCCGACTTTGCGTTAAAGCTGCCCGATTTTAGAGCGGGGGAGCGCGCCTACGATTTGCTTGAGCAGGTCGCGGGCCGTGCCGGACGCGGCGATCGCCCTGGCGAGGTTATCATCCAGACCTATCTGCCCGAGGACCCGGTCATTCGCGCCGTTGCCGAGCACGACCGTTCGATCTTTACCGACTATGACCT
>CAJMSO010000282.1 GCA_905216075.1 uncultured bacterium
TGGTGGCGACGTGCATTTTTGCGAGTATTCTGCAATCGAAGGCCCCTGCATACCGACTTCGGGCGAAAAATCGGGATTTCTCGATGTTTTCTACGAATGATGGGCGGGGTTATGGGCTGACAACGTTTGATTTGCGGGGATATTCGCGGTCTTTGGCATTTATCGTGGCGCCCGAAGCTGTCGGGCATGTTGAATACTCCCAAAAATGCACGGCGCCTTGAGGGGGACCTTTGCGACAAAGGAAACCGCCCCGTCGAAGTATGCATTCGACGGGGCGGTTTATGCATATACCCGATTGAGGATATGCTGCTGATCTGTTAGAACTTGACGGTCGGTGCCTGGCGGGCAGCTTCGGCGGCCTCGAAGCCCTGGCGCTCCTTAAACTGGAAGATGCCGGCAAAGATGACGGCCGGGAAGGTCTGGATGGCGTTGTTGTAGCTAAGCACGCAGTCGTTGTAGCTCTGGCGCGCGTAGCTCACCTTATTCTCGGTGTCTTCGAGCGTGGCCTGGAGCTGCATAAAGTTGGTGTTCGCCTTAAGATCGGGGTAAGCCTCGGCCACGGCAAAGAGCTGGCGCAGGGCGCCGGTCAGCACGTTGTCGGCTTCCATCTTGGCTTCGGGCGTGGTGGCGCTCACGGCGGCGTTGCGCGCGTTGACCACGGCGGCAAGCGTGTCCTGCTCGTGTTTGGCGTAGCCCTTGACGGTCTCGACCAGGTTAGGGATCAGGTCGTTGCGGCGCTGCAGCTGCGTGTCGATGTTCTGCCAGGCGTTATCGATGCGATTGCGCTTGGTGACCATGTAGTTGTAGATGCCGGCGATGGCGCAGACAATCACAACGACAACAACGATACCGATGATGACGGGAATCATGGTGTCTCCGTTTCGAATGGCCGCGGCGTCTTCCGCCGGCTGCCGTTGGTGTAACGCTACTAGTATACCCGCAACCTTTGGCGATACCGAACTTTCCGGTAAGCGTTATGTTTCCACCAAGGTGAGGCCATTCGCCAGAGGGCGGGCGATACAGGTGTAAGATATGCGACAGATTAGTGAGCGCTGTCTTTTCCTTGAGGAGGGCGATATATATGGACCTTCGCATCAAGAAAACCTATCGGGCCCTGTTCGAGGCCTTTACCGAGCTGCTCGAAGAGCATCGGTTTGAGGACGTGACGGTTGCCATGCTGTGCGACCGCGCTATGATTCGTCGGACGACGTTCTACAAGCACTTCCGCGACAAAAACGATTACTTTGCCTTCTATATCGATGAACTCATGTCGGGCCTGCCGCAAAAGCGGGCCGATGCGGATGGCGCGGAGGGCGCCGAGGACGTACGCGCGCTTCGCCACGAAGTGTTCGCCGATGCTATGGATCTGATTCTGGCGCATGAGCAGCTCATGGATAACATTTTGGCGAGCAGCATGTCGGGTATGCTGACCAGCATGATTTGCGACCGCATCGCGCGCTCCATACGCGGGCGCGTGATGATCGCGCTTGACGAGGACGCGCTCGCGCCCGTATCGCTCGAGACAACGTCTGAGTTTGTCGCCGGCGGTATTATTCGACTCTTTACCATGTGGTGGGAATCGGGCCACGTACTAGAGCGCCGATCCGAAATCGCCGACGTGGTCGATGCGCTGTTCGAGCGGACCATGACGCCGGTGAGTCACTAAGAGTGGCGGAGAGAGGGGGATTCGAACCCCCGGAACGCTCTCGCGCTCAACGGTTTTCAAGACCGCCGCATTCAACCGCTCTGCCATCTCTCCGTGAGTCGTAATGATAGCATCGTTTTGGGTTTGCAACAGGGAAGGCGAACGATGACGAGCACCGGAATCGATGAGAAGTTCATGCGCGAGGCGCTGGCGGAGGCGCGTACCGCCGTGGCGGTGGGCGAGGTGCCGATCGGCGCCGTAGTGGTGCGCGCGGGTGAAATCGTCGCGCGGGCGCATAATCGCCGCGAGCTCGACCAGGACCCTTCGGCGCATGCCGAGTTTGCGGCCCTATGCGCCGCCGCTCGGTCGCTCGGTCGTTGGCGCCTTTCCGATTGCACGGTCTACGTAACGCTCGAGCCCTGCTGCATGTGCGCGGGGCTTATGGTTAACGCGCGCGTGGGGCGCTGCGTGTACGGCGCGTCCGATGCTAAAGCGGGCGCTCTGGGGTCGCTATACGACCTGAATGCCGATTCGCGCCTGAATCATCGGTTTAACGTACATGCCGGCGTGCTGGCGGATGAGTGTCGTGAGGTGTTGAGCGGCTATTTTAGTGGGCTGCGTGGCACCGATGGTGCTGGCTGCGGTTGTGGGGCCGATCTTGAGGCACATGCCGCCCACGCCGAGGCGCTTGCGGGAGTTGGGGATCTCGCTGGCGAGACGCTCGACTTTGGCCCCGTGCAGCGCCGGTTCCGCCGCGTGCTGTTGGCGATCGACTCCTTTAAAGGCAGCGTGTCGAGCTCGCAGGCGGAGGGTGCCGTTGCCGAAGGTGTGCGCCGTGTGTGGCCTGATGCCCAGGTAAGCGCGTTGCCGCTGGCGGATGGCGGCGAGGGAACGCTCGATGCCGTTGCCGCGTGCGGCGGTGAGGTCGTGGCAGGTGAAGTCGCAGGCCCCTTGGGCGACCGCGTGCCTGCCCGGATGCTGGTGGACGGCGAGCGCGAATCTGCTGTTATTGAGATGGCCGAGGCGGCGGGTATTGGGTATTCGCCCTGCACGGAATCGGCAGCGCTTGCGGCTTCGACCTATGGCGTGGGCGAGCTCATGCTTCGCGCGGTCCGTGCTGGGGCAAAGACGATCTATATTGGTCTGGGCGGCAGCGCCACCAACGACGGTGGCGCCGGCATGCTGCAGGCGCTGGGCGCC
>CAJMSO010000283.1 GCA_905216075.1 uncultured bacterium
CATCCACTACGACCCGTGGTGGAACGTGGCGGCGCAGGACCAAGCGACCGACCGCGCCCACCGCATTGGCCAGCAGCACACCGTGACCGTGTACAAGCTCATCGCCAAGGACACGATCGAGGAACGCATTATGCAGATGCAGGAGTCCAAGCGCGATCTGGTCAACAGCGTGCTCGGCGGCGACGGCATCTCATCGGCACTGTTTACGCGCGAGGATGTTCTGGCACTGCTCGGCGGCGACGGTCGCTAACCCGCTCGGGTGGGGCCGCCAGGGCGGATAGTACGCGCCACCCCACCGTTCCCGCCCGTTATGTGTTCATTTGCCATGCCGTGGATGGCTCGGCGCTCTTTGGGCATAAGAACCATCGAGAACATTGGCACATCAGCAAAGGAGAACATCATGGCGAAATTCTTTAAGGACCCCGACGGCAAGCTCATCGCCGCCCTTGGCGACGACGTTGCGACCCCTGCCGGTTGCACGGAACTGACTGCAAACACTGAGGACGCGGCGCACGAGAAGCACGTGCCTGTTGTCGAGACCGAGCGTGACGGTCACGTGATTCGCGCACGCGTTGGCTCGGTCGAGCACCCCAGCCTGCCCGAGCACTACATTGAGTGGATCGCCCTTGAGGCCGAGGGCCGCTTGGAGGTCCATTACCTTGAGCCCGGCATGAAACCCGCGACGTTTTTCGCGGGCGGCTCCAAGACCGGTACCGTCTATGCCTACTGCAACTTGCACGGGCTGTGGTCCGCGACATTCTAGGAGCGCGCCCCCGCTCGGGGTATCATAGCTAGCATATGCACATGTAAGCGCCGACTGCATTATGCGGCCGGCGCTTTTACTACGACAACGACGATTTACGACGGAAAGGGCTGGGCCATGAAGCTCGCACTTGCACAGATCGATATGCGCCTGGGTGACATCGAGGGCATTTGCGGCCGCATCGAGGACCAGGCTCGCTTGGCTCATGAGCGCGGCGCGCGCGTGCTGTGCGTTCCGGCCCCGCTCTTTATGGGCGCCATGCCGGGCAGCCTGGTGGGCGCTGCCGATTTTGAGCACGATATGCTGACGGGCCTGACGGGCGTTGCCGAGCGCATCCAAGAGCTCGATATGATCTGCATCGTGCCCTCTGCGGTTTCGTTTGAGGGCCAGCCCCTGCTTGACTACATGATGCTCAAAGACGGTCGCGTGGTGCCTGCGCGCGCAAGCATCGCCCTGCAGCGTGGCGAGAGCAACGACGCGCGTTGGGCACCGCCGGTGTTTGACGTGGACGGCGTGCGCATCGCCGTGGTGTTTGACCTGGATCGCGAGCTCGAGATGCTGCCGACCGGTGTCGACCTCATTGCCTATTTCCAATTCAACGCGTTTGACATGACCGACCGCGAGACGGCCGCCGTCGCCGCCGTGCGCAGCGGTGCTTACCGCAAGATCGCCTCCAAGCGCAGCGTATGGTTTGCCTGCATGGCTCCGGTCGGCGCCTATGACGAGTCGGTGTATACCGGCGGGTCGTTTGTGCTCGACGATTGCGGGCGCGTGGTAGCCCAGGCGCCGTGCTTTGAGGAGAGCCTGCTGGTTCAGGAGATTCAGCGCGGCGTGATGCTCGATGCCCTGGAGGACCATGAGCTGCCCCAGTTTTGCTCCGAGGAGTGGCTGTGGCAGGCGCTGGTGCTTGCCGTGCGCGACAATGCCCGCGCCCGCGGCGCTTCGCGTGCCGTGGTGGCACTCGAGGGCGATCTGCCGTCGTCCCTGTTGGCGGCACTTGCCGTCGATGCCTTGGGTCCGCGTAATGTGATTGGCCTGGTGCTGGGGCGCAATCGCATCTTTACACCGGCGCAGGAGGAGGCCGAGGCCGCCCGCTGTTCTGCCGTGCGCTCAATCGCCGAGCGCTTGCACATCCGCACCGTCGAGCGCGATGCGCCGGATGCGGCGCGCGTGCTCGACCGCGACGTGTCGGCGGGCGATGCCGAGCGCCTGCGCTCGCGCACGCTGGGCCTGATGCTGGAGGATACGGCGCTCGAGCTGGGCGCTATGGCGCTGAGCCCGCTTTCCAAGACCGAGTACGCGCTGGCGGCGCCCGCGCTGTCCGGCGGCTATCAGGGCGACTTTGCGCCCTTTGGCGACGTGTATCTGTCGACGCTCGAGTTTGTGGCACGCGTGCGCAACCGCGCCTCGGCCGTGGTGCCCCAAGAGCTCGTGACGCTCAACGCAGTGGAAGATTGTATGGAGCGCGTGCTGGCGCAGGCGCTCTCGACGCTCGACGGTCCGGTCGATATGCTCGACCGTGCGGCACAGCTGCTCGGCGGGCTTGAGCCGGGTGAGGTCGATGGCGCGCTCGAGGCGCACGTGGACCGCAATCGATCTTTCGACGACATCCCGATGGCCGCTGGCAAGCCTGAGGCCTGCTCGCTGCTGCTGATGCTCGTTCGACAGGGTGAGGCTGCCCGCCGCATGTTGCCGATGACGCCGATCGTCTCGGCCCGTTCGTTTGCCGAGCGTGCCTGGCCGTATATGCTCGCGTGGTCCGACCTGGGGCTTAACGGCAAGGAGCGTATGACGGTCGATTCGCTGGCGCGCGCCGAGGTGCGCCGTTTTGCTGACGAGGATACGAGCGAGCGCGTGCGAAACGAGATGATGGGCGTGCTGGGCGAGCTACTGGGTATTTCGCCCGAGCAAATGGAGGAGCTGCGCTCTGAGGACGGTCAGCGTCGTTTACACGAGGGAATGAAAAAGTTCGAGGGCGAGGTTCAGGACGCCATCGATAAGATGATGGGCGGCCAGGGTGGCCCGCAGGGTGGGCCCCAGGGTGGCCCGATGCCGCATCCGCCGG
>CAJMSO010000284.1 GCA_905216075.1 uncultured bacterium
CGTCCTCAAGCGAAAGACCGGTATAAGGCTTGGGGTAAAAATTGTGGCAGGCGGCAAAACGGGTCACATCGGCTCCGGCCTCACGCCACGATGCGATTTCGTCAGAACTCACCGTCGAAGCATTAACCACAATGAGAAACACCCTAGACAGCTCCGCGACCCGCTGGGCGCTAAAGCCATAGTCCAAACGAAGGTATTCCAGTCCCAAATCGCGCAGGTCCTCAATGCGCTCAAGCCCAAGCAAATCGCACGTGCGTGGCCCAACATCTGCAACTAACGCAATGCCGCGGGCGGAAAGCAGCGACAGCACCTGACGGACTTTATCGGCATACGCCGCTCCCCCGTCCTCGGGAATATGCAGCGAGGTAAACGCGTAGCGCGCACCCGCCGCGGCGCCATGTTCGATCGTCCGCTCAATATCCTGCAGAGGGCTGGAAAGATAAATCGAAATACCCGTTTTCACGCTTCAACGCTCCTTTAAAAAAGGCCGGCGGAGCAGTTAGCCCCGCCGGCACAACCATAGCATCAAGAAATCTGCCGCGCGCCGCGAGCCCTGAGCAACACAGCTCGCGATATCAAACTACTCGCCAAAGAACTCGTTGATCTTCTGCTCGTCGACGCCAAAGAACCACGTCAGGACAAAGCCAGCGGCATAGGCAAGCAGCATAGCGGCAACGTAGCCGAGCTGCTGGCCAGGAACGACGATCAGCAGGCCAAACAGACCGGAAACGCCCTGAGAAACCGTGCCGATGTGAAGCAGCGCCGCGAGCGCGCCGCCAAATCCGGCACCCAGGCAGGCCGTCACAAACGGACGAACGAGCGGCAGCGTAACAGCATACATCAGAGGCTCGCCCACACCCAGGATTCCAACGGGAATGGACTCTGCGACGTACTTCTTGAGCTTGGCGTTCTTGGTCTTAAAGTACAGCGCCAAACCGGCACCGACCTGGCCGCCGCCAGCCATCATAAGGATGGGAAGCAGGTAATTGATGCCCTTGGTAGCTCCGTCGGGATCGTTGAGCATAGCGTGGATCGGCGTGAGCGCCTGATGCAGGCCGACGGAAACCAGCGGCAAGAAGCCTGCCGACAGGATATAGCCGCCCAGGACGCCCAGCTTCTCGAAGATAAAGGTCAAAACGCTAAAGATGGCAGTCGTCAGCCATGCGCCAACCGGCTGGATGACGAGCATCAGAGCAAAGGCGCCGATGATGAGCACCAGCAGCGGGGACAAGAACGTGTCGAGTGCGTTGGGCATAACCTTGCGAATCTGACGCTCCATCCAGGCAAAAAATGCGCCAGCGATGAGAGCCGCGATCATGCCGCCCGCTGCGGGGTTGTACTGCGCATTGGTGAGCGGCAGCAGAATGGCAGTGGCAGGATCAGCCGCGCCAGGCGCAAGCAGGGGCATGGCGCTGTTGGCGATACACATCATGCCGGCGATGCCGCCCAGCGCAGCGGAGCCACCAAACTCACGTGCCGCGTTATAGCCCACCAAGATGGGCAGATAGGCAAACAGGGCCCAGCCCATGGAACGAATGCCCTGGTACCACCACTCGCCTGCAAGCGCGCCTGCCGTCGAGACGTTAATGACGTTGCAGATACCGTTGATAAGGCCGGCGGCGATGATACCGGGAAGCAGGGCGACGAAGACATTGGAAATCTTCTTGAGGAAGGCCTGAACCGGCTTAGACTCGTACTTGGCCTTCTGCGCGGCCTTGTTTGTGGCCGCAGCATCAACCACGCTCTCGTCAGCAACGCCTTTCGCAAGGCCGGTGAGCTTGGAGAACTCCTCGAGCACCTTATTCACCTTGCCCGGACCCAGCACGATCTGCATCGTGTCGTCCTCGACCAGGCCCATCACGCCGTCGAGTGCCTTAATGCCCTCCGCGTCGACGCTGCCCGTGTCTTTGACGGTCACGCGCAGGCGCGTCATGCACGCCGCGTTTGCCAGCACGTTGTCTTTACCGCCCAAAAGGTCCAGCAGCTTTTGAGCCAGCTCTTTGTTCGTCATAACTCCTCCTTGTATTGGGTATCTCGTCTGGATGTCATATCAGCTCACGCCGCGCACCTATTGGGCATCGGCATCGCTCTTCTCATGGCCACTCACCGCAGCACGGACATGGCCTCGCGCTCGCTCAAGAGCTACCGCAGCCTGCTCGGCATCGCAGTCCAGCAGTACCGAGACAATAGCGGTTTTTACGTGGCCGCCGGCATCTGCAAGCGCCTGAATAGCGCACTCGCGCGTGCAGCCGGTCGCCTCCATCACGATGTTCTGGCCGCGCACCACCAACTTCTCGTTCGTCTGCTGCACATCGACCATCAGGTTTTGGTATACCTTGCCGATCTTGACCATGGCACCGGTCGAAATCATGTTGAGAATGAGCTTTTGAACCGTTCCCGCCTTGAGCCTCGTTGAGCCGGTCAGTACCTCGGGACCGGGCACGGGTTCAATGGCAAGATCTGCGCTCTTCCCGATCTTCGACCCTTGGTTGCAGGCAATTGCAATGGTCTTGCACCCAGTTGCCTTGGCGTACACAAGGCCGCCCACCACATAGGGAGTACGACCGCTTGCCGCCAGGCCAACGACAAGATCCTTGTCCGAGAGTCCACGCCCCCGCAGGTCGCTCGCGCCAAGCTCCTCGCTGTCTTCGGCACCTTCGACAGCCTTGATAAACGCCGTCTCGCCTCCGGCAATGAGCCCGACAATCAGATCGGGTGACACGCCAAACGTGGGCGGACACTCCGAAGCGTCGAGTACGCCCAGACGACCGCTGGTGCCTGCGCCCATGTAAAAGACGCGCCCGCCGCGCTCGAGTGTCTCAGCAG
>CAJMSO010000285.1 GCA_905216075.1 uncultured bacterium
ACTCAAGGGCACGGTGCGCAACGTTGTGGACTTTGGCGCCTTCGTCGACGTGGGCGTGCACCAGGACGGCCTCGTGCACATCTCCAAACTGGCCAACCGCTTCGTCAAGCAACCGAGCGACGTGGTGCGCGTCGGCGACACGGTCAAGGTGTGGGTAGAAAAGGTCGACCGCGACCGCAAGAAGATCTCGCTCACCATGGTGCAGGGGAAGTAAACCGCCTAAAGCAAGGGTCCCCCCTCTCGCGACGTGCAGAATCGCGAGTATTCTGCAAATTCCGCCGTTCCGGATGCCCCTCAGAGGCAATAAAGTCACAAACAGCCCCCGTTTTAGCGTCGTCAGAGCCAAAACGGGGGCTGTTCCGTGCTTTATCTAGCTGGTAAAAGCCTTTACCTTGCTGAATACTCTCAATTTTGCACGTCGCAGGCGGGGGTACCTTTGCCCACGGCAGGATTGGAGGCCGATCACCAACCTACCGGCAAGTTCGTGTCGGCAGCCCCGGCCTTTCCTTTGCCCAGCGCGACCCTTGCGAAGCGCGTGAGCGATAGGGAAAGGAAAGGCCGGGGCGATCAGCTCACGGCGTAGCCAGTGTTCGCCCTACGGCAGGATATGGAAGCCGAGCGAAGCGATATCCTTGGCAAAGCCGCGGACGGTATCGAGCGAGACCTCGTACGGATCACGGCCGATGTTCTTGCGCTTGGCCAGGATGCTGTTGGGCACCGTGATGATCTGGCAACCGCAGGCTTCGGCCTGGTAGATGTTGATGAGCTCGCGCGTGGATGCCCACAGGACCTCGCAGTTGGGCTTGACGGCGGCCTTCTTGACCGACTCCGTCACAAACGGAATGGGATCGACGCCGGTATCGGCGATACGGCCGGCAAAGAGCGAGATGATGGACGGCGTCTCGGCGTCAACGGCCTCGACCATCTCATCGACCTGCTCGGGCGTAAAGATGGTAGTGACGTTGACCTTGATGCCGTCGGCCGAAAGCTTGCGGACCAGCTCGGCGGTGGACTCGCCCTTGGTGGTCACGCACGGAATCTTGACGTAGACGTTCTCGGCCCAGGTAGCGATCTCGCGAGCCTCGACCTCCATGGTCTCGACGTCGTCGGCAAAGACCTCAAACGAGACGGACACATCGGTGATGTGGGTTAAGACCTCCTTGGCAAACGCGCGGTAATCCGTCACGCCGCCCTTCTTCATAAGGGACGGGTTGGTCGTGAAACCCTGAACGTTGCCGTTCTCGTACATGTCGAGCATGCCCTCGAGGTTTGCACCGTCAGCGAACACCTTGATTGCCATCTGCCTGATTCCTTTCGTTAGCATACGGCCGATAAACTGCTAAACACTTTACCTACGTTTATCAAGGCGTGAACTGCGGTTTTTTATCTTCTCGGCGAACGGTATAAACACCTCAGTGTTTGGATTGATAAATCGATTGAGCATGCAAAAGCAAAGAGTCGCAGTTTGAGCAAACGTCAGAACGCGGGATTCATTAGATGAGGCCGAAATGCTGCATCGCTGTGACGGTGCCGTCGTGTGCGACATCGTCGGTCACGTAGTCGGCGACCGCCTTGACCTCGGGCATGGCGTTGCCCATGGCGACAGCCGTCTCGACCGCAGCGAGCATGCCCAGGTCGTTACCCGAATCGCCGAAGCCAAAGGTGCGCGCGTTGCCGGTGCGACCCAGGTATTCCAGCGCTCGCGCCACGCCCACGCCCTTGTCGATGCCCTTGGGGCTCAGCTCGCGATTCTGACCACCGGTGTTGCACAGCTCAAACTCGCGATCGATAAAGCCATCATCGTTGGCTACGCGAGCCAGGTCGCTCGCGACGATGCCTACCTTGCCCACGCGCAGACGGCCGTCGACGCGCATTTCCTCGGTGCTGTGCACCACAGAAGTGCCGATCAGAGACGACTGCTCAACACCCGCGGGTTCCAGGGCAAAAGTAGCCACGTTGGTCTCGAAAAAGGCCTCAATCCCTGCCGCGGCCATACGGCGCGCAAGCTCCTCGATAACGTCCTCGTCAAAGCAGTCCTCATGCACCACGCGGCCCTCGACCTCGAGCGTGGCGCCTGCCATGGCAACGATGCCCGCGGGGTCGAGCGCACGCAAGCTGTCCGCGATGAGCCACAGGGGACGACCCGTGCAGATAAATGCCTGGTGTCCCGCGTCGCGCAGACGATGAAACGCCTCGACGACCGCCTGCGAGGGGTGAACCGCCGAAAAGTCCTTGTCGGTCATATTGTCCGGATCGAACGACGTTAGCGTGCCGTCCACGTCAAAAAAGAGCACAGCGGATTCGGTGCACGCATCAATCATATGGGTTCCTTTCGAGGATAAGGGCAAACGAAGCATCCATCATATAATGGAGCGACGCAACCAGAGAGGTCACCCATGGAATTTTACGCAAGCTGCCCCGAGGGCTTTGAGTCCGCACTCGCCGATGAGCTTAAACGCCTCGGGCTTTCGCATGTCCGCCGCCTGAAGGGCCGCGCTACGTTTGAGGGCGAGCTTGAGCAGGGCTACCGCGCCTGTCTGTGGTCGCGCCTGGCCAGCCGCGTGTTCGTAGTGCTTGGGCGCTTTGAGGCGCAGGATGCCGACGAGCTGTACGATAGCGTTTACGACATCACCTGGGAGACCATCATCCGCCCCGGCGCCACCATCGCCATCACCGCCCGCGGCGTGACCGAGCAGCTGCGCAACACGCGCTTCTCGGCCCTGCGCGCCAAGGACGCGCTGTGCGACCGCCTGGCCGAGACCACGGGCCGTCGTGCCGACGTCGATGCCGCGCGT
>CAJMSO010000286.1 GCA_905216075.1 uncultured bacterium
TTTGGCGGCTGCCCCATGTTCAACCTCGTCCTGAATAGCTTCTTCGGCCACACGTTCCTTCTCCTGTGCGCGCTGCTGCGCGGCGGCCTCGGCGTTGCGATAGGCACGCTCCAGTAGAGCTTCCTGCGAGTTGAAGGGTTTCTCACCCTCTGCACACTCCACGGGGACCCAGGTGCCGTCGCTCGTGAGGCTGCGGGCCTTCACGTTGTCCTGCAGCTGCATGCCCATGTACTCGTGTACCAGGGCGCGGCAGGTGGGGTCGAGCACGGGGAAGGCGATCTCCACGCGGTGCTCGGTGTTGCGTGTCATCATGTCTGCTGAGCTCAGGTAAACCATGTCCGAGTCCACGCCAAAAGCGTAAACACGCGCGTGCTCCAAAAAGCGTCCGACGATGGAGCGGACATGCACGTTCTCGGTCTTGCCCGAAACACCGGGCTTGAGGCACGAGATGCCGCGGATGATCATGTCCACGCGCACGCCGGCACACGATGCCTCGGCAATCTTGTCGATGACCTCGCGGTCGGTAAGCGAGTTGAGCTTAAAGAACACGCGGGCGGGTTCACCGACAAGGGCGCGCTGAATCTCGCGGTCCAGGCCACGCATGATGAGCGGCTTGAGGCCCACGGGCGCCACGCCCAGGAAGCGGTAGTCGCCGCGCAGGTTGCCAAGCGACAGGTTACGGAAGAACAGGTTGGCGTCCTCGCCGATGCCGGGATGCGCGGTCATGAGCATAAAGTCGCTGTAGAGCCTGGCCGTCTTCTCGTTAAAGTTGCCGGTGCCCAAAAGCGTGAGGCGGGTGAGCGCCATGCCCTCGCGATAGGTGAGCTGGCAGATCTTTGAGTGGCATTTAAAGCCCTCGGAACCATAGATGACGGTGCAGCCCGCCTCTTCCAGACGCTCGGCCCACTCGATGTTGTTCTGCTCGTCAAAGCGGGCACGAAGCTCCATGAGTACCGTGACCTCTTTGCCGTTTTCGGCAGCATCGATCAACGACTCGCACAGACGGCTCTGCTTTGCCACGCGGTAGAGCGTGATGCGCAGCGAGATGCACTCGGGGTCGTAGGCTGCCTCGTGTACCAGGTCCAAGAACGGGTTCATGGCCTCGTAAGGGTAGAAGAGCAGCTTATCGTGCTGCAGGACCTGCTCGCGAATGGAGCGGGACATGTCGATGGTGGGGTTGGGCTGCGGCTTAAACGGCGTAAAGAGGAGCTCATTGCGCAGGTGCTCGGGTATTTTGCCCTCGATGCCAAAGACGTAGCCCAGGTCAAGGGGGATATCGCAGGTAAAGACCGAGCGGCGAGAAAGCTCGAGCGCCTTGCGGATGGTCTTGAGCGTTGGCTTTTCGAGTGAGCCCGATACGGCGAGCACCACCGGCTGCAGGCGCAGGCGCTTCTTGAGGATGCGCTTCATGTGCTGGCGGTAATCCTCGTCCTCCTCGACGCCCTCGCCGTCCGGGTCGATATCGGCATTGCGAGTGACGCGGATCAGCGCGCGATCCAGCGGCTTATAGGAGCCAAAGCAGCTGTCCAGGCAGGCGAGGATGACATCCTCGAGCAAGATGTAGGAGTAGGTGCCGGTGGGCGAGGGGATCTCGACCACGCGGTTCATCGAGGCGGGAATCTCGATCAGGCCCAGCAGGCTCTCCTCGTCGGTGATGCCGTCCAGGCCACAAGCCAGATAGAGTGCGCCGTTGCGCAGGTTGGGGAAGGGGTGGCGAGGATCGATGACCAGCGGCGAGATGACCGGCGACACGTAGGCCTGGAAGTAGCGGGTTACAAAGGTGCGCTCCTCGGGCGTAAGCGAATCGATTTGCGCGCGGTGAACGCCCAGAGTGTCGAGATTGCCCTCGATGCTCTTAAAGATGGACTCCCAACGGGTAAGGAGCCCGGGCAGCTCGGCCATGACAGCGTCGACCTGTTCGGAGGCGGTCATATTGCTCTTGTTGTCGACAGGCTGTTTTTTGAGCTCGGCAAGGTCGGACAGGCCACCCACGCGCACCATAAGGAACTCATCGAGGTTTGACTCGAAGATCGAGACAAACTTAAGGCGCTCGAACAGCGGCACGGACTCATCAAAAGCCTCGTCGAGCACACGGTTGTCAAAGCGTAGCCAGCTGAGCTCTCGGTTCTGCGTGTACGAGAAGTCGCGCGGCGGTTTACGCAGCTTTGCGGCGGCTTGCTTTTTTTCGATTTTGCTCGGCATATGCATCTGTCCGTTCAGTCCCAGCAGGGGACGGTAGCCTAACACTATCCACTATTGTCTCAATTTAGTCGACTTGTGGCACGGACGTATTGTGCGAACGGTATCTTAACCTACTTCTTACGCTGTCAAGGCATGCAACCAACAACCCAACTCGTTTTGAAAACAATCTATATCCACACTCAACTGGTGAGGATGTATGAATAAGAATGATTGCGAGCTGAATATAATCGAATCCAAATTGAATCATGGACAAACGACATTTATATGCAGAAAACCGTTTTAGCTATGCAATTCCTAAACATGAAAATATTTGTGCAATCTAGCTTAATTCCTTAGAAAAAAGAACATTTACCTTTGAAAACCTGCTTTAGAGAACCGAAGTGCATCATGGGGGAATCATATGAGATATACCGTTCATCGCACTTTGCTGACCGTTCGGGGGCGAGGTGGAATTGCAGGTGGTTTTTGGATATAACTAGAGCTGTCAGCAAGCAGCGTCCCATACGGAGGGGCGCTGATACATTCGGCCAGTAAGGCCCGAAAGAAAGGTAGGAGGCCATGACGAAAGGTCTGCACGTGCCTTCCGAGA
>CAJMSO010000287.1 GCA_905216075.1 uncultured bacterium
GGCCGGCAGTGAAGGTGCTCCAGATCTGGTTGGCCTGGGCGGTCTCGAAGCCCATGCTGCGCAGGACGGTAAAGCCCGCGTAATAGATGAGCAGACCCTGGACCATCATGGGCGTGCCGCGCACGATGGTGGAGTAAACGGTCGCAAAGCCGCGGCCGATGCTCTTAAAGAAACGCGTGAGATCGTTGTCCACACGGTCGAACGTCTGGATGCGCAGGAACACGAAAAGCAGCGCCAGGAAAAAGGCGATGACGGTGCCGAAGGTGGCAAGCGCGATGGTGATCTCGATACCGCGAATGAAGAAGTCACCGCTCTTGTAGATCATGTAGACCAGGCTCGACAAAAAGTCGCTGGGGTTGGAATCCGAGACAATGCTCACCTGCACCAGGTCGATAAACGACATGACGCAGCGGTCCACGAAAAAGATCGCCGCGATGGCGACCACGACGTAGCTGCCCAGGCGTGCGCCACGACGGCAGCGCTCGGATGCGAACGGCGACTTTTCGCGATAGTCGTTCCAGTGCATGAGCTTGGTGACCAGCGCCGCCGCCGACACGACGAGCCAGGCCCAAAGAATCGCCCAAAGGCAATCCTGGAAGATACCGGTGGGGGCCAAGAAGCTCAGCGGCGTGGGGTTGCGCTGACTAAACGCCAGGCCGAGCGCCGCGATAACGCTCGTGCCCAGGTACACGTAACGGTGGTCGGCCTTGATAAAGGAGGCCAGGCGATTGATGGTTTTCATGCTGCCTCCCTATGCCGGCTGACGGTCGAGGCACGCGTCCCACATTTGGTCGCGCTCCTCTTGGCTAATGCCCTTGAGTGTCTTGTCGATGAGCTTAAGCAGTTTGTCCGAGCCCTTGCGGCAGCCGACGTTTGACGTGACCTCCTGCTTAAAGCCCTCGCCCTCCGCAAAGCGAATGGGCACGATGCCCGGGTTTTGGGCCATATAGCCCTTCTCGTTTTCGGTGTTGTAGGTCACGGCGTCGCAGGTGCCCTGCAGCAGGTTCGAAAACACCGTGGGCACCGAATCGACCGGATTCTTGTGAACGACGCCCGGGATCTCGTCGATGACGGTGTCGAGCATCGTGTCCTTTTGGCCGAGCACCGTGGCGCCGCTAAAGTCGCTGAGCTTGGTCGCGCTTTGGTAGGGCGAGCCCTCTTTTACGAACAGGCCAAAGTAGCCAATGAAGTACGGGTCGGAAAAGCCGACGGACTCCTCGCGCTCGGGCGTGGTGCTCATGCCGGCAATAATGAGGTCGATCTGGCCGTTGTTGAGCGAATCGATAAGGCCCGAGAAACTCTGCTTGACGGCAACGGGCTCGCCACCGAGGGCCTTGCAGACGATCTTGGCGATCTGTACGTCGTAGCCATCGGCATAGGCGCCCTGCACGTTGTCGATGGGGATGGTGTACTCACTGGCTTCGGAAACCTGCCAGTTGTACGGGGCGTAGGCCGCCTCCATGCCAATGCGGATCTTGTCCTTGCCGATCACGGAATCGGACAGGTCGTCGCGACCGCCGCCCGTCGTGGGCTGAACCACCTTGAGCGTGGACGGACGCTGACAGCCGGCGAGCGCGCCGGCGACGACGGAAGCGCTCGCAGCAAACGCACTGCCTAAGAAGATACGACGGCTGCACACCGGCTGTGGATGCGCGTCGCGTTGATGGGGAGAATGCATAATCTGCCTTCCCTGTTGAATCGTATGCTGACGACTTAACAGGATACGCCAGCGACCAGCAGCGCAGCACAAGCTCGAAAAATTAATAGACACACGGTAGTCATTGGGAACGTCGATGTTTTGACAATGCCAGCGAGCGCCACCCAGAGCGAACAAGTTGGCATGAAAAAGGCACGGCATAGACCTTCTGGTCATGCCGTGCCTTTTGAATGACAAATTGTCGCTCTGGGTGGCGCGCAGCGTCGACTGGTCCGCCGTTCGTCAGAATGGCGGAACCTCTAGAGCAAAGTGACGCTAAAGCTGCGGACGTCCGTCTCGCCCGGCGCCAGCGTAATGGTGTTGACCTTGTGCTCAAAGACGTCGTCCTCGGTGTCCATGGTGGTGTGACCGGTCCAGGGCTCGAGCGCCACAAACGGGGCGTCGTTGGCGGCAGACCACACGCCGATGTACTTAAAGCCCTCAAAGTCGATCTTGACGCCATGGCCCGACTTGCGACCGCGCAGCGTGAGCGTGGAGCCCGGGGTATCGGTGAACATGATGGCATCGTTATCGAAGCTGCGGTGCGTAATGGGCAGCACGTCCGAGTTATCGGGAGCCTTGTAGCTACCCTCGAACGTCATAAGACCGTCGGGCGTGATGATGGGAGCCTCGTTAGTCCAAGCCTCGGTAAACGCCAGCTCGTAATCCTCGAACGCCTCGTCTTCGGCACCGGGGGCGGGCACGTTGAATGCAGGATGACCGCCCACCGAGAACGGCAGGGCCACGTCGCCGGTGTTGGTGACGGCAAAGGTCTGCGTGAGCGTGGCGTCGCCGGTCAGGGCATAGGTCATGTTGAGCTTAAAGTGGAACGGGAACGCCTTGAGCGACTCGGGCGTGTCAGTGATCTCGTACGTTACCGAGGAGCCGTCCTCCGAAACCTCGACCAACTTGTGCTCGACGATGCGAGCGAGTCCGTGGCGCGGCATCTCGCAGGTGCCGGCCGCAGATGTCGCCATGTTGTTGCGCAGCGATCCCACGATGGGGAACAGGATAGGCGCATGCTTGCCCCAAAAGGCCGGGTCGCCCTGCCACAGATACTCGTTGCCGTTGAGGGCAAGGC
>CAJMSO010000288.1 GCA_905216075.1 uncultured bacterium
GCGGGAGCCGCATTCTGATGACGGCGGGCATTCAGAGCGTGATATGCTCGGGCGAGGAGCCCGATGCGCTCGTGCGCCTCGCTCGCGGCGAGAGTGTGGGCACGCTGTTCGATCCGCCGGCGGAGCGTCTGGACATCGCACCCCGCAAGCTGTGGATCGCACTGGGCGACAAGGCGCATGGCTCGGTGACGGTCGATGACGGCGCCGCGAAGGCGCTGGTCAGCCGTGGCTCGTCCTTGCTCGCGGTGGGTATTCGCGAGGTCGATGGCACGTTTGCCGAGGGCGATGTGCTCGATGTGTGCGACCCGAGCGGTATGGTTGTCGCCCGCGGTATCGCCGAGGCCGATTCGGACGTGCTGGAGCTTGCAGCCGGACGCCGCCAGGACCAGATTGCCGGCAACCGCCTGCTGGCAGACCTGGCCGAGAAGCCCGCGATCCATCGAGATAATCTGATCGTCTTCGCCTAACCAATTGACGCTGCAAACGCCCCTAAGCGGCAATCTGACGTTCAATCGTCGGGCATGACCAAAAGGTCAATGCCCTCCTCTTTCACGTCACCTTGCTCGCTTAGGGGCGTTTTCGCTGTCCGTCCTCTTCCTGCGGCATCGTCATTGCCGGTACTTGTCCGGCACCTGGGGACGTTCCTTTTGTGCCGGCAGTTGGGGACACTCCTTTGCTAGAAGATTCGGCGCAGGTCTCCGCGGTTGAGGGCTTCGTCGAAGAGGTGCTTGAACACCGCGCTGCCGTGCAGGCCATCGTGCTCAAACTCGTTGGTCACCCAGGCATGCGAGTTGCCAATGCGGCTGAGCGTATCGAGCTGCAGGCCCGAATCCACGTACATGTCGTCGAAGTACACCGCAGCCTGGAGTGGTACTTCGTTGCAGGCCAGGCGCTGCGGGTCGTAGATCTTGTCCCAGCTGGTGTCCTCCATCAGCAGGTCCATCGCCGGCTTGAAGGGCTTAAGTTCGGGCATCTGCTCAAACATCCACGGGAACATGGCCTCGCCGGTAAACATGAGCGGGCGCGCGATTGTGTCGAACTCGGCACGATGAGCTTTCTCTTCTGCCGCGGCCCAGCGGATGGGCATGGTGTCGCCATCGGCGTAGATGAACTCCTGCAGCGTCCAGTACAGCGGATTCGTGCGTGTGTTGGTGCGCTCGAAGGCGCGCATCAAAAAGCTGTCGGATACCGAGGAGCCGCAGCTTAGCGTACCGTCGCCATCAACAAACGCGTGGTCGATAATCCAGTGCATGCGCTCAAAGCTCGGCTTCATACCAAAGTCGCTGCCCATGAGCTGTAGGCGCTCGACCGTCATCGGCGAGCCGTCGGGCAACGCGGGCTTTTGCTCCTCGAGGGCATCTGCCAGGGCCGCCACGCGTTCGACGTCGGCGGGGTAGCGGTCATAATACTGCTGGGTCTTGGCCGCCATGCGCGGGAAGGTGTGCGCGTAGACCTCGCCGGCGCTCGCCGGCACGTGCGGAATGCCGCCACAGGTAAAGCTTGCCGCCACGCCCTCGGGGAAGAGCGACAGATAGCTCAACGTCAAAAAGCCGCCGTAGCTCTGCCCGAGTGTGACCCAGGGCTTGCCGCCAAAGCCCACCAGACGCAGGTACTCAAAATCGCGCACGATGGAGCTGGCGAGGTGGCGCTTGAGGAAGTCCGCCTGCGAGCGCGCGGCATCTGAGCCGGCCGCCGTCGCGCGATCGCCCAGAGCCGCGATCGTACGCCCGTCTACGCAGCTGCTGCGCCCGGTACCGCGCTGGTCGGGCAGCACGACGCGGAAATGCTTGACGGCCTCCTCGATCCAGCCATCGCTTGTGGGCGACAGCGGACGCGGGCTTTCGCCGCCGGGGCCGCCCTGCAAAAAGAGGAGGAGCGGCAAGTCGTCGTTAATGCAGTCGGGCGCGCAAATCACGCGGTAGAAGAGCTTGATGCTCTCGGGCGCACCGGCGATGGGCGCCGGCATGGCGCCGCGGCGCATGGTGCTGCCGACGGCCAAAAGCATGGGCTCCAGGCCGCGCCAGTCGAGGGGGACGTCGATGCTGTGGTCCTCGACATAGAGACCTGGGACGTGGTACGAAGTGATGAGGGCCATGTGATGCTTCCATTCGTTGCGGTGTTTCGGGTTGACCAATTCTACCGCCGTCTGCGAGGATGCGTGCAAATCGGCTACCATGGTTGGCAAACATCTAAGAGAAAGGGCCGTTCATGTCGGTCGATATAGCCACCTACGTTCACGATCTTGCCGTTGAGGCCAAGGCCGCTTCGGGCCTTTTCCGCATCACCCCATAAACTTTCCCTTAAATGATAAACGAAATCTCTTTGTCAAAAGCTCCCCCTTTCGGGGGAGCTGGCATCGCGCCAGCGATGACTGAGAGGGTTTCGAGAAAGGAGGTTTTTCCATGTACGAAGCCTTACTCAAGGCCACACCGGAATATCAGAAGGTCGCCGCCAGCTTTGCAAAGCCCGGCCCTGCCGCGCTGTTCGGTCTGCCGCCCGCAGGCCGTGCCCTGCTGTACGCTGCGCTGCAAAAAGACCTTGGCCGGGTGCTGTGCATCGTGACCCCCGGCGAGGCCGAGGCCACCCACTTTGCGGATGACCTCAAGGCGCTGGGCCTTGCCGCGGCGGTGTTCCCGCCCCGGGACTTCATGCTGCGCCCGGTGGAGGGTGCCGGGCGCGAATACGAGTATCACCGCCTTTCGGTGCTGGGTGCATTGGCGGGCGGGCGGCTGCAGGCCGTGTGCGTCCCTGCCGAAGCCCTG
>CAJMSO010000289.1 GCA_905216075.1 uncultured bacterium
CCACCAGACCAGCAGCACCGCCAGCAAACACGGCACTAGATAAATCCACATGCTATCGGGCGGCACGCTCACAGATGCACCCGGCGCGGCGGCAAACAGCTGCTCAAAGAACAGCGCGCAACGGGCGGCAATCATGGGCACAACGAGCGCCCAAGTCCGCAACGGTGCCACAAGCGAAAAGGGAACCAGCACGATCGACACGGCAAGCAGTACGCTCACCACCGGACCAATGACCGCATTTGCCAACGGAGCAATGAGCGAGAACGTACCGAAGACAGGAATGGTAATGGGAAGTGTCGCCAGTTGCGAGCACAGCGTGACGGAAAGCATGCTGGCAACGTCTGATGGCACACCCAGCTCACCCAAAGCGTAGGTCGCATAGGGGCAAAAGCACAGGATGGCTAAAACGCTGGCGCATGAAAGCTGAAAGCCCATCTCGAACAGCACCGTCGGCCGCAGCAGCACAAAGATGGACATGGTTACGAAGAGTGCCGATGCGCCGTGCCGGCGACGCCCCGCGCCGTTTACGACAAGCGTCGCGAACACCATGCAGCACGCGCGCACGGCCGAGGGAGACGCGCCCGTAAAGGCAGCGTAGCCCACAAGCGTTATCGCCAATATCGCCCGCTGAAGACCACGTGAGCACCGAGTCTTTTGCAATACACCCTCGATTACAAACCCCACGATAGCCAAATGGCTGCCCGAGACGGCGATAAGATGCGCCGTTCCCGTTACCGAAAACCAGTCGCCCGCCGGCTGGGCGCATAGCTCGGCCGAACGACCGCAGACGACACCGGCTATGAGCGCACGCGCCAGGTCGGTCGCAGGCGCGATGGACGCAAGCAGCCCATTTCGCAGCCGAAGCAGCGGGCCCGGAGAGCCCTCATCGACCGGCACAATCCGAACGGCTTGAACCTTGCGCACCTCGCCTCGGAGCACACGCGATCGTCCATACGCATCGTTCTCAAAACGCGAAACGCGACCGATAACACGCACGTGCGCCCCGACCTTGAGCTCACGGTCAAACGATAGGCGAACCGTTGCCAGGTTCTTACCGTCCGCGCGTGCCTCGCAGGTATAGGAATACACGTCGTCGTTTATGGATGGATCGCCCTGCACGACAAACTCGAGGCTGCTTGCCGCTCGACCATCGAGCGCCTTCGAGGCACTCAGCGTGCCCACAGCCCACCACACCGAGACGACCGCTCCCGCCACGAGACCGACGGACGCGGCATACAGCCACCGCTTCCAAGGGGCAAGCCGCGCACAAAATTGAGCCAGCACAACGAATACCGCCGCCGCAACGGGAATGGCCCATAGCAGCCCGACCGCCGGCGCCTGCTCCCTCAGCAGCACATCAGCGGCCACGTTGAGCACCAAGGCGCAGCTCATGCACACGCCGGCACACAGAGCCATCGTCCACGGCATCAAGGGCCGCGGAGGCATCACATGCTCGCGCTCTGTCGCACTCATACGCAGATGCAATCTTTGATTTTGGCAAGCTTCTTCTCGCCGATCCCCGACACACGCATCAGATCGTCAACCGAGGCAAAAGCACCGTTCTTTGTACGCTCATCGATAATCGACTGGGCCATGGAGGGGCCGATGCCCGAGAGCGTCTGCAGCTCTGCCGCACTTGCCGTATTGATGTTTACTAGGCCTGTTGCGCTACTCACGCCCGATGATGCGGAAGCCCCACCATCAACACCGGCTTCCGAAATGGACGCCTGCTGTTCCCCTACCGTTGGAACGTGAATTTTTTGTCCATCAGTGACCTTAGATGCCCGATTGAGCCCCGTAACGTCTGCCTCGGGCGCCAGCCCGCCGGCGGCATCAATCGCCTGAGCCACCCGAGCGCCGTCCTTGAGCCGATATACGCCGGGCGACACAACGGCGCCATCAACATCGACATAAACCTCTGCCGCGGCAGAAGCCTTTGTCGAAGAACCTTCGGATGTCTTTCCGCTTGAGGCATCACCGGATCCCGGCTCCACCAACGAGCCCGAACCGTCAGTGCGCTCAAACGACACGCCACCGGAACCACCGCCAAGGTTCGCCATCGCCAGTCCACTCGCCATCGCAATGACGACCAGTATCGCCATCACCACTGCCTTATGACCGAGTAGCTTGTCCGCCAAGCGGTCCATCCGTTTGACCCGTTCGTGTTGTTCGCGCTGCGCCATAGCAAAACCTCCCAACAACATCGTGTCAGGAAAAGAGTCCTGCAACAGCCATTCTCCAAAACCGGTTTTCGCGGTCAAACCAAAAGCCGACCAAAACCTTGCGAAATACTGTCCATTTATTCAGGCACACGTCAGCAAATGAACACTTAGCCGCAAAATGCCCAGATAGCAAAAGACCGACGATGCAGACGCATCGTCGGTCTATGCACAAAATTACTCGTGATCTTGGTAAATCTCACGCGGAGCAAGCTCCGAATGTTTGCGTTTTAAGGTCTTAGGGGCCTTATACGTGTTACTTGAAAAGTCGATGTACTCGGTCTGCTTAAGCAGGCGCTCGATCATCTCCTCGTGGTCGAACAGCTCCCACGCCTCATGCACGGCATCGAGTTTGGCGTGCGTCTCAGGACGACGCGGCATAAACAGCGTGCAGCAGTCGGGCGCCGCCTCAGTGGAAATATCAAATGTGCCGATCTCCTGAGCGCGCGCAATGATCTCCTGCTTATCGGACCCGATGAGCGGACGGAACACGGGAATCTTCACGGCCTCGTTGACGGCCATGATGTTCTCAAGC
>CAJMSO010000290.1 GCA_905216075.1 uncultured bacterium
CGTTCTGGTTGGTCAGTTATTCACCTAAAGCCGCCAATGATGAAACGTTTTTTCTATCCTTGGAACCTCTTGCGTTGCGGTTATTGTCCCAAGCTGGGCAAACGTTTTATCAAGGTTGACTACATACCCCGAGCAGGACTGCGCCCCTCCAAAATATGCACCGTTCGCCGCCAAAAATCGACCGTTTGCGGCACCGTGATACCACTCGGTCGTCCAAGGTGCCGACATTTGTGCGACATCCGTCTTCGTGGTGCAAAGGTGCAAGTCCAAGTGCGGCACCCCCGGTGTGCTACATGCGGGTAAACTAGTACTTTATATATAGACATTTGAACCCTAACCGCAGCAAAGGAGGCCCCATGGCATTCGATCCCATTCAAGAAGATTGCCATCGCCTCGTTCTTGAGGCCTTGCGCCGCGACAATATCCCGCTCACCGACGGTGCCGCCGTAGAGCGTCTGATGGAACAATTCACCCGCAACCCCGCACCGCTCATCGTGCACGACCGCGACCGCGCCGGGCATCTGATTGCCAAGGTGGTCGAGGCTGTCGACTACCGTATTCCCTTTATCCCTGACGATACCCAGGCAGAGCAAGAAGAGGCAGCTGCCGAGAACATGCTCCGCGAGGCAACCGAACTCGATCCGACCAACTGGGACGCTCAGCGCATGCTGACCGCCCTCACCGCCAACTCCAACGAAGAGTACGTACAGTACTTGGTATCCAAGCGCGATGAAGTCGAGCACGACCTGGCGCTCAAGATCGCCTCGGCGCAGGACCCCTACGAGCGCGAGGCCGCTGGCGACCTTATGCGCCGTCCCTACCTGCGCTGGCTTGCCGCCCTTGCGTCGCGCGCCCTCATTAGCGGCCGCTATCGCATGTCGCTCGAAGCCGCAAACCGCAGCCTCGACTTTGCCCCCAACGATCCTGCCGGCGTCCGCCACACCGCGATGCTCGCCATGGCAAAGCTCGAATACCCCGCCGAGGAGCTCAAGCGCTTTCGCTCTGCCCACTCCGTCCCCTATCTCGCCAACACGCCGCTGCGCCGTCGTCCCAAGGACGCGGAGCGCGACTTGGACCCGTGGACGCTCATCGCGCTGATGAGCGCTGCCTGGCGCGAGCTGGACTACGAGGGTGCCGAGCGCTACTTGCGCATCCTTGCACGCTCGTGCCCGCACGCGGCCGAAGCACTCTACTTCCAAACCGAGTTTCCCGATGGCGTCTATGCCCGCGTCAACGTAGGTGTGGGCTCCACCGACGAACTTGTCCTAGCGCTGTCCGAGGCGACGCCGGTACTGCAGGAGGGCCTGGGCGCCCCCGACAACGCCAGCTTTGCCGCCTGGGTCGCCACCAACGATATCGTGCGTTCCCAGATCGACGAGCGCATCCTGCGGGCGGCCGAGCAGGGCCTGCCGTTTAAGGGAGGAGACCTCTAATGGATCCGAGCGTCTACATCCCCGCCTACCTGGAGCGCGCCTACCTTGCGTCGCACCCCGAACTCACCGATGCAGCACGCGATCTTGTCCATAACGACGTGAGCGTCAACCCTCATAAATATGCGCAGACCGAGCATGCCCAGGCGCTGCTGTCCTATGCAGGCGTCCACCGCCACCTGCTCGACGAGCTCCATCGCATCGAGGACATGGGCAGCGACGAGGAGTTTGAACAGACGCGCAACCGCCTGTTCGACGATATGCGCGATGAGCTGCTCAAGATCGTCCGCATCGACGCGCTGGCCGTCGATGCCCAGCTGCTCGCCATCATTTTGGCGGACACGCCCGTCGACGCCTGCCTGGGCGACCTGATGAAACTCGAGGCGACCACGGCCGATTACCTGCAGCAAAGCGTGCCCGGGTTCGACATGGAGGCCCCGCACTACTGGGCCAACAAGGTGCTGGCAGACGGCGTGACGGCGGCCGATCTCACCGTGAGCGAGCCGGCTCTTATCGGGTGGCTCCACACACTCGAGGCCATCTCGCAGCTGTGCTTGGCGAGCGCTCGTTACCGTGCTGCCGCCAACTATTCTCGCCGTGTTCTTAAGGCGGAAGGCTATCCCACCCGAGCTGCAGGCACCGTGTTACTCGCCCTCGCTCGTCTGGAAGACGAGGACAGCTTTTTTGCCCTGGCCCACCAGCTCGAGGAGCAGATGGGGGCCGATGCCCTCGAGAACTCCCCCTGGTACCTACTCGCCCGCACGATTCTGCTGTTCAAAACGAACAAGATGCGCCCGGCGACACGCGCGCTGCGCGAGTTTGCCAACCGCTGCGAGGGCGGCGCGTTCTTTTTGCTGAACCCCATGTATCAGACGCCGTACCTCCCCTGCCGGCCCGAACCGCACGACCCCTGGGACCTTTCGCATCAGGCAGTTTGGGAGGCCGACGGCATCATCTCGGATACTCCCGACTTTGCCCCCTGGGCCAACGCTTGCGAAGACGTATCGCAGCTTGCCCAGGAATTTGCGCGCCGTTACGGCTTTTAACGGCACAATCGCCACGAACATGTCATTTACGTTAGGAACGACTTCATGAACTTCCGCTCATCTCTCGCCTGCACTTCGAGCGATATCGCCCGCTGGGGGCTGCGCTCCGTCCTTAAGCGCCAGGGCGGCGTACTCCCCGGCCGCATCGCCATGAAGATCGACCCCGAGCTGCTGAGCGACCTCGCTGGCCTTGTCGACCGCAGCGTGGTGATCACCGGTACTAATGGCAAGACCACCACCTCCAACCTCATCGCCGATGCCGTTGCCGCCAGC
>CAJMSO010000291.1 GCA_905216075.1 uncultured bacterium
AGCGCGCCTCAACGGCAGCATCCTCGGCAGCCTTCTTGCCGGCCTCGACATCCTCCAGCGAGCCACGCAGCTCCTCGGCATCGGCCTCGGCAATCTGTGCGCGCTGCGTCAATGCCAGCTCACGCGTCTTGGCCTCGTCCAGCTCGTCGGCCAGGTCGTCGCGCTCATCGGTCAGCGCGTGTGCCTGCACGTTCCAGGACTTCAGCTGCCCCTGCAGCTCCTCAATCTGCTCGCGGGCCTCGGCCAGCGCCTGCTCGGCATCGAGCTGAGCCTGCGTGACCTCCTCCACAAACACGCGGCGGACCTCAACATCGGGCAGGTCGGGGCTATCGACCTGCACCTCCTTAATCTCCTTAATAAACTTGGGCGCCACTGGCTCGGGATGCACGCTCTCGAGCTCCTGCAGGTTGCGCTCGTCGTCGGTCAGGCTCTTAAAGACGGTGTAGTTGTTAATGAGGTTGGTGTACATCTGCACCATGTACTCGTCATCGAACGCCAGCGCCTGCTGCTGCACGTCGATGTTGTAGCCCACCTTGTCGTAGCGCTCCATAAACTGCCACAGCTGGTAGCACTTGCGGTAGTTGGGGTCCTTCATGATGAGGTTGGTGCGCTGGATGGGGCTGCGGACCGCGCTGCACCCGTTCATGATCTGGCAGAACGACGCACCGCGCAGCGCCATGACCAGACGGCGCACGCGGTCGATGCGCATAAAGACGTCCATGTTGTCGGCGTCGTTCTCGGCAAAGCTCTGGCGGTTCTTGACCGTCATCTCGACGTTGTACTCGATCTCTTCGTACGCGTCGTCAATCTTGCTGTGCATCTTAAAGCGGTTGCGAATCTCGTTGCCCGTCGACCAAAAGATCACGTCGGTACGCTTGTCCACAAACGTCAGCAGGCGCTGAATCAGGTGGTAGATAAAGCGGTTCTCGTACAGGTCGTACGTCTCGACGGTACTGACGTTGAGAATGCGCGTGGGGTGGACGTCACCATCGTCGCTCGGCGCCAGGAACTGCGTGTTCTGGCTCAGATGGCGAACGCTATCGGCGCTGATCTTTTTGGCGAGCGAGACCGGCACCACCTCTTCCTCGGTGGTGATAAAGCGGCGCGGATTTTCGATGATGGTGTTGATGGCGTCGAGCGAGTCCTCGATCATGCTGATCCACTCCTCGTCCACCACCTTGACGAGCTCCTCGCGCTGCTGCTCGATCGTGGTGCCCGAGGCCTGCGCCATCTCAAACAGATAGCGAAAGTAGCGGCTGTCCTCCTGGATGGGCTCCATCTGCTCGGAGAAGCTGGTATAGAGGTCCTGAATGGTCTCGGACATGGGTTACTCCATAGGTTGGATCGATCGGGAAGGGGCGCGGCGACACCACACTGGGCAAACGCTACTGATTGTCTTGTCCCACGCCCCGCGCTTACGGCATTAGTAGAAGTTCTGGATCCGCTGCAGATACATGACGGAATCGGGCAAGCCGCCCTCGCCAAAGGTCTTCTCGATGTACTCGATCAGGCCCTTCATCTCGTCGCGCACAAAGCTCACGTTCATGGACTCAAACTTCTTGAGCACCTTGCGGGCGATGATGTAGTCCATGCCGCCCAGCTCGGTGCCGCCGCACGCCACGTACACGGGGATAAAGTCGTACATCTGCTTGATGATACGGTTACCAAAGGCCAGCTTAAAGCGGGTCTGCAGGTACTGATCCAGCTTGTGCATCTTCTGGAGCAGCTCCTCGTCGATCACATACTCGACCTTTGCCTTCTGGAACAGATACTGCAGATGCTCGGCCGTCACGTGCACGCGCTCGTGCGGCTCGCACTCAAACGCGTCGGCGCGCTCGTTGAGCTCGATGGGGATCGCGCGGTCGTACACCTTGTCCGTGATGGTAAAGGTGGAGTCGTCGTTGTTGGCCGTGCCGATAAACCACAGGCTGTCGGGAATGGTGAGCTTTCCGTCGTGCAGGCCCTTGGGGTCTGCCGCCCACTGGGTAGGCACCAGGTCGAGCACCCATTCGTCGTGGCTGGGCATCTCGAGCACCGACAGGATCTCGGCAAAGTAGTACTCCACACGGGCGAGGTTCATCTCGTCGAGCACGATCATGGACGGATCCTGGCGAAGGCCCGCCTCGTACACGGCGCGGAGAAACTCGGTCTCGTTAAAGCGCTTGGAAAACTCGTTGAAGTAGCCCAGCACCTCGGTGCGATCGCGAAAGCTCGGCTGCACCGACACGATGGTCGCGGGGTTGTCCAGGTAGCGGCTAAAGCTGTAGGGCAGCGAGGTCTTACCGGTACCCGAGATGCCCTCCAGGATCAGCAGCTTGGAGGCGGCCATGCCGGCCACAAAGCGGCGGATGACCTCGGGCGTGTAGTAGAGCTTCATCTGGCTGCAGGCGAACGCGCGGAAGCTGTCGACAAAGTCCTCCAGCGAGATGGCATCGTCGTAGGCCGGCGATTCCCAGTCGCGGTACTTAAGGTCCACAAGGGACAGCTTGGGAAAGCGGTTGGCCTGGGCGATCTCTTTTTCCTCGGCAAGGGTCTTGGCCTCGACGGTGGCCTTGGCCATGGCGGCCGCGGCGTCCTTGACGCCCTCGCCATCGAGCGCGAGCGACGCGTTGCCCGACATGACGGCCGTCGCCGCGACGCCCTCGCCCGCAGGCGCACCCGTAGCGGCGCCCACCACGTTGCCCACCGTGGGCAGGTGGTCGTCGGCCAAGGCCGAGGCGCCCACGTACGG
>CAJMSO010000292.1 GCA_905216075.1 uncultured bacterium
TCAGAGCGAGGGCGAGCGCCATAGCACCCGTGGCGGCAAATGCGCCAAGCTTCTTCAGCTTCATAATCAGTCTCCTTCCAAAGACCCCACGTGATTCAGAGGTCTGCAAAAACTGAGGGTTATTATGCACCCGCTTGGAAGAATCTGCAATTAGAAAACTGATTGAAACAAACCCATAACGTGAATGGAGCGCTCCACTTTATGGCAGCCATTACTGCTGCAACGACCTTAACAGTTTGATTTCAGCCGCATAACCTGCAAGTTCGTTCGGTGTCTCCAAGATGAATGGCAATGCGCGCAAGCGGCCATTCGATACAATATTCTGCATAACCTGCATACCGCCGCCAAACTCTTCACTACCCAGGTAGCCCTTGCCGATACACTCGTGGCGATCCTTATGGGCGCCGCAGGGATTCTTGGAGTCATTGATATGCACGGCGCGCAGGCGTTCGATACCCACCACACGATTGAACTCGTCAAGCACACCGTCAAGATCGTGGACGATGTCATAGCCGGCGTCATTCACATGGCAGGTGTCCAGGCAAACGCCCAACTTGGCCGACAGCTCGGGGCGCTTGTCGGCAACGCCCTCGATGATGAGCGCCAGCTCCTCAAAGCTGCGGCCCACCTCGGTGCCCTTGCCGGCCATGGTCTCGAGCAGCACCGTCGTCTGCTGGCCCTCAAACATCACCTGGCACAGGGTGTCGACGATCATCTGAATGCCGGCGTCGGAGCCCTGCCCCACATGCGCACCGGGATGGAAGTTGTAGTAGTTGCCGGGCAGCGCCTCCATGCGCCGCAGGTCCTCTGCCATGGCCTCCAGGGCAAACTCGCGCGCCCGCTCTTTGGCTGAGCAGGGGTTATAGGTATACGGGGCATGAGCCACGAGTGGGCCAAAATCATTTTGCGCCATAAGCTCGCGCAGGGCGGCCACGTCATCCATGTCAAGGTCTTTCGCCTTGCCGCCGCGCGGGTTGCGCGTAAAGAATGCAAAGGTATTGGCGCCAATTGACAACGCCGTCTCCCCCATCGCCCGATAGCCCTTCGTCGTGGATAGATGACACCCGATCGTCAGCGTCCCCAGCTCCCCCTCATCAGTTGCGGTGAAATAGTTCCTGTCGATGCCTTATTCTGCCGCAAACAGGAACTATTCCACCGCAAGTTATAAAAGGGGCATCAGAGATGCGGGGCACCAAGCACTACGGCTACGGGCGCCGGCGTCATGATCCCTCACGCGTCAGCGCCAGGTCCTAGAGGGCTAGACGGATTGCATCGATAATGCGCGCGCAGCGCTGTGTGGCGGCAAGGGGCATGACGGGACTCTCGAGTTTCCCCGCCCGGATGAGCTGGGTCGCATGCTGGATTTCGCCGTAGAAATCATCGACCTCAAACGGGGCATTTACTTCGAGCATTCGTCCGTCGGAGTACCTCACATGGGCGAGCTCGGGGCGATGGAGGCGCTCGATTTCCAACGAGCCCCGCTCGCAGGCAATCATTAAGCGGCTTTCATATGCTGCTTTGCCGTCACACGCCATATGAATGGGTATACCGCCGACACTCATATGGATCTCATCGGCCCAATCCACGCGGCCGCCCGATACGTCACGCCAGCGAACTTCACGAGACGAAACATCGCACGCGCCCGCAAGCAGATCCTCAAACCACCCGACTGCATAGCAGCCCATGTCATATAGACAGCCACCCTGCAACGGATCGAGTAGATAACTCGAAGGGGACTCACCATAATCGAGTTTTTGCACGCTTTCGATCGAAATGATACGGCCGAGCTCGCCCGACGCAAGCAAGCCCTTCACGCGAGTACGCATCGGACAAAACCGATTTTTCATCGCCTCCATAAACGGCACACCGCACTCACGGGAAACGGAGGCGATCGCATGGGCCTCTTCTTCATTCAAAACGGCCGGCTTTTCGCACAGTACGGCCTTTCCCGCGCGCAGTGCCCGACAGACCCAATGCGCATGCATGCCATGCGGAAGAGCCAAGTAGATTGCGTCGACATCGGGGTCGGCAATCAGCGCATCATAAGCCGCATCGCCGTTATCGTCGACCGAGGCATGGCCATGCGCAACATCGATCGAAAACGCTCGGCAAAATTCCTCGACATGTGCAGGAGTGCGGCCGGCCGCAGCCACCAGCCGTGCCCCGTCGACCTTCTTGAGCGACGATGCAAATCGATGCGAAATGTGTCCAGCGCCCAAAACGCCCCAACGAACCTCACGCAAATCATCACATGAATCCCGATGGCCCACGACAGCCCCCTTCAGTTGCGGTGAAATAGTTCCTGTCGATGCCTTATTCTGCCGCAAGCAGGAACTATTCCACCGCAAGTTATAAAAGGGTCACGAGGAGCGCGTTTTGCCGAAGGCCTTAAGCACCGCCGTCACGGGGCCAGGCTGAAAACGGCGGCGTACGTCGTCCAAGCGCCCGGGGATATCGATGTGCTGCGGGCAACGCCGCGCGCATTTGCCGCACTTGATGCAATTGCTCACCAGCTTGGGCTCGTTCGTCCGCACCGCGCTCGCCGTAAAGTATTGAGACAGCCCCGTAAACCAGCTGTGCGCATAGCTTGCGTTGTAGGCAGCAAAACACCCAGGGATATTGATGCCTTTAGGACACGGCATGCAATAGCCGCATCCCGTGCAGGGCACGCGATTCGATTTTTCAAACTCCCTCAGCACGCGTGCGA
>CAJMSO010000293.1 GCA_905216075.1 uncultured bacterium
TCGCCGCTGGCCGAGCTTATGGCCGACGAGAGCGTGACCAAGGTGTTCCATGCCTGCTCGCAGGACATGGAAGTTATGCTCCACACCGTGGGCGCACTGCCGCGACCGATTTTTGACACGCAGGTTGCCGCCGCCTTTTTGGGCGAGCGCCAGCAGATTTCCTACGGCGCGCTCGTGCAGACGTTTTGTGGCGTCTCATTGCCCAAGACCGAGTCGCTGACCGACTGGTCGCGCCGCCCGCTGACTGATAAGCAGGTCGAGTACGCGATCGATGACGTCAAGTACTTGATCGTCGCCTATACCGAGATGATGAGCCGCCTGCGCGAGCTGGGCCGCGTGGACTGGGTGCTCGATGAGTTGCGCCCTCTGGCCGACGAGTCGCACTACCGTGCCGATCGCCATGAGGCATTCCGCAAGGTCAAGCGCATCAACTCGTGCAGTCGTCATCAGCTGGGCATTGCGCGCGAGCTTGCCGCCTGGCGTGAAGACCGCGCCGAGCGGCGCAACATCCCGCGCAAGTGGGTTATGTCCGACGATACGCTGCTGGCCCTGGTTAAGCGCAATCCTGTGCGTGTTGAGGAGTTCCGCAGCATCCGCGGTACCGACCAACTGGGGGAGCGCGACGTGGACGGCGCGCTCATGGCCATTAAGCGCGGTGCGAGCTGCCCACACGATCGCCTGCCGCTCATGGTGCGCGGGCACCGTCAGATTTCGCCGGAGTTGGAGAGCGTGACGGACCTGATGTATGCGCTCATTCGCCTGGTTGCCGAGCGCTCGGGCGTGGCGACCTCGGTCATTGCCTCGCGCGATGACCTGGCCGACTATATTGAGCATCCCGAGCAGAGCCCCCTGCGCGAAGGCTGGCGCTTTGAGCTCGTGGGTTCGCGTCTGGACGATCTGCTTTCCGGCAATATGGGGCTCACCGTGAAGGACGGAAAGATTGAACTGTTATAGGGAAGCCTAGCCGGCTGAGTGGGTAGAATGCCTCCAACGTGTAACTCGATTCGGAGGAATTCGCATGCCTTATTACTATGGATACGGCTTTGGCATCGACCCGCTGTACCTGCTGGTTGTTCTTGTCTGCACGGTGCTTGGCCTTGCCGCGCAGAGCTATATCAACTCGACGTACAAGACCTGGTCCAAGGTTCGCTCGGACGGCGACACGGGTGCCACGGTCGCTCGCCGCATGCTCGATGCCAACGGTTGTAGCGCCGTGGGCATCAAGGGCGTCGCCGGCGAGCTCACCGACCACTACAACCCGCAGGATAACAACCTGTATCTGTCGGATGCCAACCGTTCGGGCGGGTCGGTCGCAAGCGTTGCCGTCGCCTGCCACGAGGCGGGCCATGCCGCCCAGCGTCAAAGCGGCTACGCCATGATGAAGGTACGCACCGCTTTGGTCCCCGTCGTCAACTTTACCCAGAACACCTGGACGATCGTGCTGCTCATGGGCCTGTTCATGAACATCGCGGGGCTCACGACCCTCGCGCTGGTCTTCTTCTCGTTTAGTGTGCTGTTCCAACTCGTTACGTTGCCTGTCGAGATTGACGCCAGCCGACGCGCCGTGGCGTACATCGAGCGGTCGGGTATGAGTTCCAAGCAGGTCAACGGCGCCAAGAAGGTGCTGACGGCAGCCGCGCTTACCTATGTGGCCGCAGCACTCACTTCGATCATTCAGCTGCTCTACCTTATGGCTCGCTACAACAGAAGCTCCAACCGATAACAAATGGGACAGGCAGGCGCCGTGGGGATTCGTGTCCCCGCGGCGCTGTACTATGTGTTGGACTTAAATTTGCACGGGGCCGGAGCCTCTGTGCGCGATAACGAAAGGAGGCTGCGTGGCAGGCTGGAACCTAACCGGCAATGCCGTTTCCGCCGAGTTCGACGGTTCGGACGATCAGGAGCGCAAAGAGCTCAGCGTGAGCCAAGCGGTGGAAATCGCCGCCGGCGCGCTCGATGCCATTCCGCAGCTGAGCGTTTTGGGTGAGGTCACGGGTTTTCGTGGTCCCAATGCCCGAAGCGGCCACTGCTACTTCCAGATCAAGGACGACTCGGCCGCCGTCGACTGCATTATCTGGAAGGGCGCCTATCTCAAGCGCACGTTCGATTTGCGCGACGGCATGCAGGTGAGCTTTAAGGGCAGCTTCAATCTCTATAAGGCTACGGGCCGCATGAGCTTTGTCGCTCGCTCATTCTCGCTGGCGGGGGAGGGCCTGCTGCGTCAACAAGTGGCGCAACTGGCCGAAAAGCTACGCCGCGAGGGCCTGATGGACGAAGCGCGCAAGCGCCGTATCCCGGTGTTCTGCTCACGCGTGGCGGTCGTCACCTCGCTTTCGGGCGCCGTGATCGACGACGTCAAGCGTACGCTGCGCCGTCGCAACCCGCTCGTCGAGCTTGTCTGCGTGGGCGCAAAGGTCCAGGGCGAGGGCGCGCCGGCAGAGCTTATTGAAGGCTTGCGCCGCGCCGCTGCCATTACGCCGGCGCCCGATTGCATTTTGCTTGTCCGTGGCGGCGGCTCCTTCGAGGACCTCATGACCTTTAACGACGAGGAGCTTGCCCGTGCGGTGGCGGCTTGCCCCGTGCCCGTGGTGACCGGCATTGGCCATGAGCCCGATACCTCGATTTGCGACATGGTGAGCGACCGCCGCGCCTCCACGCCCACGGCGGCGGCCGAATCGGTGGCGCCGGCTATGACGGAGCTG
>CAJMSO010000294.1 GCA_905216075.1 uncultured bacterium
CCGTCAGCGAGTCGACCGGGGTCTCGGCGGGACGCTTGACGCCCACGCCATCGACCAAAAAGTCGCCCTTTGCCTGCATCATGCGCAGGGTATCGCCCTTTTTGATGGAGCCGTCAAAGACGCGCACCGTGGCGACGACGCCACGATACTCGTCGAAGTACGAATCCAGGATGAGTGCCTTGAGCGGCGCGTTCGCATCGCCCTTGGGCGGAGAGATCAAAAAGACAATGGACTCCAGCAGATCGTGGATGCCCTCGCCGGTCTTGCCCGAGACACACACGGCATCATCGGCAGGAATCGCCAGGTCATCCTCGATCTCGGTCTTAACCTCGTCGGGATGAGCCGAGGGCAGGTCGATCTTGTTGATGGCCGGCACAATGTCCAGATTGGCGTTCATGGCAAGCGTCGCGTTGGAGACGGTCTGTGCCTCGACGCCCTGTGTGGCGTCGACAACGAGCACCGCGCCCTCACAGGCTGCCAGCGAGCGCGAGACCTCATAGGTAAAGTCCACGTGGCCCGGCGTATCGATCAGATTGAACTGATACGTCTCGCCATCGTCGGCGTCATAGGACACGCGAACGGCATTGGACTTGATCGTGATGCCGCGCTCGCGCTCGATGTCCATCGTGTCGAGCAACTGCGACTCCATGTCGCGCTCGTCGACGGTATGGGTGAGCTCGAGGATGCGATCGCTGATCGTGGACTTGCCATGGTCGATGTGCGCAACGATTGAGAAGTTGCGGATGTGGGAAATGTCAATTGAAGTATTCATGCGGACTATCTTACCCGAGCGGTACAAAAAATGGAGCCTGTTCCATAAAACAGGCTCCATTTATGCGCGTAATCTGTGTGGTGTGAAATTTACAACTTAGGCGTTGATGCTGTTCACGAGCTTGGCAAGACCGGACTTGCGGTTGGAAGCCTGGTTCTTGTGGATAACATGCTTGGCGGCAGCCATGTCGAGACGCTTGGTGACGGTCTTGAGGGCAGCCTGGGCCTTCTCGGCGTCGCCCTCGGCGACGGCGGACTGGACGTGCTTGGTCAGCGTCTTGAGCTCGGACTTGACAGCCTTGTTACGCATGCGAGCTGCCTCATTGGTGCGGATACGCTTCTTCTGAGACTTGATGTTTGCCACTTCTGGAGTTCCTTTCGAGTTCCTTGCAAAAAATGTATGACACCTCTGAGACACGGTGAGGTCATGCAAGCGCCTACTATAGCACGCTCCCCCTCAAAGGGATAGAACGAATTTGTCAAATAGGCAGGTATCATCACGATTTTCTCAAGATGTTCGTAATCCAGAGCAAAAGCGCAGTCTGGGAATCGGCCGAACCCTTGAGCGCGAGCTCCACATCGACCGCGCCCTCGAGCGCTGCGACGAGCTCTGCCATCGAAAAGCGACGTGCCCAGGTCAGGTGATTCTTGACCTGCCAGGACTGGAGCTTGAGTGTTGCGGCCAGCTCACGACCCTGTCCGCGCGCATCGAGCGCCTTGGCAACGATAAGCTCGCGGATGCGGCCGCACAGCAACGTGTAAGTCCACACGTAGCTCTTGGCGGGCAATAGATTGAAAAGCTCGAGCGAGCGTCGCATGTCACGTGCCGAGACCGCATTGAGAAAGTCCCAGGGTTGAACCTCGGCCGTACGTACAATCCAGCGCTCCACATCGGCAAGCTCAATCTGGGGCGCCTCGACCATCTGGGCAAGCTTGGCCAAGTCGTTATCGAGCATGCGGGTGTTCTCGCCCGAGCGCGAAACGAGCTCCTCGGCGGCCGCTGTCGAGATCGACTTGCCGCGCTGCGTCGCCATCTGCTGCACGCGGCGCGGGAGCTCCCAGCGCTTGGTACCGGAGCAATCGATCACCGCCTTCTTGTCGATCTTGGCGATCGCCTTATACAGGCGCGTGTTCTTGGCAAGCGAATCGGCGATGATGAGGCAAACCGTCGTGGGGCTGGGACTCGCCAGATAGTCGACAAGCGGCTCGGAGATCGCTTTGGCGAGTTTTGAGCAGCCGTCAAGGATTACCAGGCGAAACTCACTGCCCATCGGAAAGGTGTTGAGCGATCCGATAATCGACTCGATATCGGGGTCTTTGGTCATATCGCGCTCGTCGAGGTTGAACTCGACCATGCCCGTCTTTTCCAGACGCGCTTTCATACGCGAGACGGCGTGATCGCGCTTGACTCCGTCGGTACCGACGATCAGATATGCCGGCAGCAGACCGGTTTCGGACATTGCGCTCCCCTCCCGCAGGCCTTCGTATTCGCTCCGTGCCATTCTAGCCCAGGGGCCCACCACACGCCAACGATGTCGTCACGGTTGCTGGCATCGCATCGCAAAGCCATTCGCAGTCGGCGTGACGGTAATGTCGCCGTGCTCGATCGTGCATGCGAACGCGCCGCCCGCTTCCTTAACGGCATCGATGCAGGCATCGGACGGATGGCCGTATCGATTCCCCTCGCCCGCGCTCGCGACGGAAAGCTCGGGCTTCAGGACGTCCAGCAACTCATCATCGACTGAAACCTTGGAGCCGTGATGTCCAAGTTTAAGCACATCGATATCCCCCACCTCCTGCACGAATTCCCGTTCTTGGTCGAGCTCGGCATCGCCGGTGAGGAGCATACGCAGGCCCTTGCCTTCCTGAATATAAGAGAGCAGCAGGACAAGCGAGTCCTCATTTCCCTCGCCATCCACGGACTCGAAT
>CAJMSO010000295.1 GCA_905216075.1 uncultured bacterium
GCCGCGAGCTTGCCGATGCGCGCGGTTGCCGTCTGGTGGCACTGGTCGGTATGGGTCCCGAGGGTTCTCTCGGCGACCTGGGGCATCTGGTTTGCGCGGGCGCCGACGAAGTCCTGGCCTGTCGCGACGAGCGCCTGCGCCAAAACGATGCGGAGGTCTACGCCCGCTTGATCTGCGATTTGGTAGCCGAATGCAAACCCGAGGCCATCCTATACGGTGCGACCGCCTTTGGCCGCGAACTGGCACCCGGCGTTGCCGTGCGCTTGCAGACGGGCCTTACGGCTGACTGCACCGTACTTTCGATGGATACGGAGACGGGACTGCTGCAACAGACGCGTCCGGCGTTTGGCGGCAACCTAATGGCCACCATCGTCTGCCCCAATCATCGTCCCCAGATGGCAACGGTTCGTCCCGGCATCTTTAAGGCGCCCGACTTTGACTACGACCGCTCTGGCACGATCACCCAGATATCGCTTGCGGATGATGCTAAGGCTCGTGTCGAGATTTCGATTCCCGCCGAGGAGTGGGGGCAGCAGGCTTCGATCGCCGATGCCGAGCGCCTGGTCGTGGTGGGTCGCGGCATTGGTTCCAAGAAAAACCTGCCGCTGATGCGAAGGCTCGCCGAGGCTCTGGGAGCCGAGCTTGGCTGCACGCGACCTGTCGTGGAGGCCGGCTGGTTAGAGTATCGCCATCAGATCGGCCAGACGGGCGTATCGGTTTCGCCCAAGCTTCTCGTGAGTATCGGTGTTTCGGGCGCCATCCAGCATCTTGCCGGCATCGGTGGGGCGGAGTGCATTATCGCCATCAACGAGGACCCAGATGCCCCCATTTTTGGTGCTGCCCAGTACAAGGTTGTTGGGGACGCCGTCGAGGTCGTCGAGGAGCTGCTGGCCCAGCTTGAGCGCTAGGCGCGCGCCAGCCAGTCGCGCATCTCGTCCTTTAGACGGCTCCAGGTTGCCTGCGTGGCGGGGTCGGTAAAGGGTCGCGTAATGCCAAAGGGCGCGTCGAGCAGGCGGTGGATATCGCCCTGTTCGCGCGCCAGCGCGCGGCTTGCTGGATAGACGAGCTCAAACATAAAGCAGATAAGCCCCACCAAGAAGTCGGCGGGCTCATCGCGCTCATCGCGTGCGACGCAGCGGTGCTCGTCAAAGGCGGCAAGTGTCGGCGACGAGAAACGGCTGCCGAGAAACGTCTTCTCGTCCACCTTGAGGATAGTGTCGACGGTGCTGTCGGCGATGGTGCGCATAATGTCCATCTTGTCACCATCGCGCACGATATCGCAGAAGCTCCGCGTGCGCTCGTCGAGCTGCGCGGGTAGACGGAAATCGCTGTGATAGGCAATGCTCGCTCGGATGAGCTCATCTTCTGCCGGGTCATCGATAAAGTCGCGGATGCTCGTTACGGCGGGCGCGTCTGCAGGATTTTCGCCAAAGAGGACCTCGACACCCAACGCCGCATGGCTCATGCTCTCGGCGTCCTTAAAGGTGTCCCAGCGTCGCAGCTGCTCAAAGCGGCCCATATCGTGTAGCAGGCCGCAAAGCCATGCCAGGTCAATATCTTCTGACGACCAGCCCTGCTCGCGCGCTACGGCATCGCATGCCTCGGCCACGTGGTACGTATGCTCGATTTTGAGTGCGATGCGCGGATTGGCGGCATCGTAAGCATCGGTATAGCGTTTGAAGGCCGCGATCGCCCGGCCCCGATCGATAGCTGTCATAATGACTTCCTAAAAAGTTGTGTCTTTCTGTGTCTTTCGATCCGGTGGCAATTGTAGGTGAACTCGGTTGCTGCCGGGCGATGATTCTGCCATGTCGTTGAATGCGGCTCGGAAAGCTTGTCGAGACGAGGAACGCCATGGTGCTCAAAATCGTTAAAACCGTCTGGCCGGTGATGCTTACCTATGTTGCGATAGGCGCGCCGTGCGGAATGATCATGGCGCAGACGGGAATGGAACCCTGGATGGTTTTTGCTCTGAGCAGCACGTTCGTGACGGGCAGCGGACAGTTTATGGTCTGCAATCTATGGCTGGCAGGTGTGCCTGCGGCGTCGATTATCATAAGCGTCGCCGCAATCTCCTCGCGTTTTGCGCTTTACTCGGCATCGATTGCACCGCATCTGAGGGGTGCCTCGAAGCGTCAGACGCTGGCTGTTGCCGCGACACTTACCGAGGAGGCATATGGCATCTCGCTTGCCAAGTTGGTTGAAGGGGAGGATTGGGGCCCGCGCGAGTCCTTCGTGCTCAACGTGATCCTCATCGCAACATGGGGCGTTTCGTGTACGATGGGCGCCATCGTCGGCGCCGTTGTCGATGTTCCCACCGCTATTGCGGGTTTTGTCTGCACATCGCTCTTTATCTGCCTGCTCTTTTCGCAGCGGCTGTCGCGCGGCAATGTCGTAGCTGCCGGTTTGGCTGCGGTGTCCGTCGCCATATGCAAGTTCTTGGGATGGACGAATATCGCCGTGCCGGCAAGCGTGCTCGTCGGCGTTGCCGCGGCGCTTGCGTGCGATGCTCTCGCCGAAGGAAGGGGTGCTCGCGATGCCCGTTAATGAGTTTTTGGTCCTGTGGCTGTCGTCATGGGCGGCTATCGCGTTTTTCCGTATTGCCCCGGCGTTTGCCTTGCGCGGGAGAACGCTGTCGCCCCGCGTTACCGAAGCCTTGGGTTA
>CAJMSO010000296.1 GCA_905216075.1 uncultured bacterium
CTTCTGCACGTATGCAGAAAAACACTGGAAGGGCGTCGCGTTTTCGCGTCCGCAGGGCACGTACATGGTGTTTCTGGACTGCACCGAGTGGTGCCGCGAGCATGGCCGCGATATTCAGTGGTTGCTCGACGAGGGGGCGCGCGTGGGCGTGGGGTATCAGGACGGCCGCCCGTTCCACGGGCCCTGCCACATTCGCGTGAATCTGGCGCTGCCGCTTTCGCGCGTGAGGGAAGCGTGCGACCGCCTGGGCCGCTACGTTTTTAATGCACGGTAAGCGCGCACTGCATGCGGAGCCTTCTGCCAAGTCGGCTAGAAGGCCCCGTGTGGTAAGGCATCTGTAACCATTGGGCGCAGACCTGCTGCGGAGGTTTATTTTTCTTGAATCTGCTTACCGCAGAGATGCTCAATCGTAATCTCGTAGAGCTGGACGCCCTTAATGTCCTTGGCGATTTCCTCTTCGACTTCTTCGGCAGAAGGGTAGTACTTAAGCGCGAGCTGGCGGACTTTGTCCTCGATAAACGCGGGGGTGTCATTCGCCAGGCGACAACGGCCAAAGACCACGGTACTCATAACGTAGGGAGCCCAGTCACCGTCCTGGTACCACTCGTTGCCGTAAACGGTAAAGCAGACCTTGTCATCGCGCTTGAGTGCGTCGACCTTGTGGCCAGCCTTGGCGCCATGGAAATAAATCTTGTCGTGCTCGGCGTCAAAGAAGTAGTTGACGGGAATGGCGTACGGGTAGCCATCGTCGCCGTTGACGGCAAAGACGCCGCGCTTGCAGGTAGCGAGCAGTTCGCGCGCTTTCTCGTCGGTGATGGCGCGTTTCTTTCGACGTAAGGGCCTAAACATCGTTGGTTTCCTTTCTGGTCGTGCGTGGTGGTTGAGCACAAACTATAGCGAAACGGATCCGTTTTTCTTGATGCGGGCGAGTATGTTTTTGAGCTTGTTAAAGTCGAGCGGTTTGGACAGATGGGCGTTCATGCCGGCATCGTGTGCCGCCTTGGCGTCCTCGGCAAAGGCGTTGGCGGTGAGCGCGATGATGGGGATATCGGCTGCATCGACCTTCTCGCTCAGACGAATCGCGCAGGTTGCCTCATAGCCGTCCATGCCCGGCATCATGATGTCCATCAGAATCGCATCGAAGCTGCCGGCGGGATGTGACAGGTACAGATCGACGACTTCGTTGCCATTGGCGGCGCGGGTGACCACGACGCCCTCGGATTCTAGCAGCGTCTGGGCAATCTCGGCATTCAATTCGTTGTCTTCGGCGAGCAACACGTTCATGTCGGCGAGCGAGCAGTCGAGCACCCCCTCGACCGTATCTGCCCGCGCCTGAGGGTTCTTGTCGATATCGAGCGGAATCTGGACGTTGAACGTACTCCCCACGCCAACCTCACTCGAAATCTCAATCGTACCGCCCATCAGTTCAATAAGCGACTTGACGATTGGCATGCCCATGCCGGTTCCTTGGAACTTGCTGCGCGCATCGTCACCTTCTTGGGCAAACGGTTCATAGATATGCTTTAAAAACTCGGGAGCCATGCCAATGCCGGTATCCGAAACGCTAAAGCAAAAGAGCGCGCGCCCATCATCGAGTGGCTTGGTCTTTGAACTAAAGGTGACGGAGCCGCCGCGCTTGTTGTACTTAATGCTGTTGTCTAACAGGTTGATTATGATCTGTCGGATATGGGTGGGACTGCCGATCATGTATGGCCCCGTGGCGTACGGCAGACTATTGTCCTGCATTGTGATGCCGTTATCGGATGCGCGGAGCTTGCACAGCACCAGCGTATCGTCACAGAGCTCTTTGAGGTTAAAAGGCGCATGTTCCAGAGTTAGCTTGCGGTCTTCGATTTTGCCCATCTCGAGGATGTCGTTGATCAGCGAGAGTAGGTGATTGGCGGCAACACGCGCCTTGGCGCGGCTTTCGCGGGCGGCTTGCATGTCGCCGTCTTTCAATTCCTCAATTTCGATAAGACCCAGGATGCCGTTGAGTGGCGTACGGATGTCGTGGCTCATGCGCGTGAGGAATGCCGTCTTAGCGGCGTTGGCGGCATCGGCTTTCTGCTGTTCTTTCTGCGCGCGGTGAAGCGACCAGACAAGGATGACGATGCCGGTGAGCAAAATGCAGATGACGACTGCCGCAATGACGATGCGGTTGCGGTAGAGAAGTCGAAACGCATCCGATTCTTGCGCCGAGTACGATGTGGGGGAATAACTGCTTGCAGAGAGCGATTCGCCAGCATTGACGATGCCCTTATTAATGATTCCCAACAGCACGGGCTTGCCGCGCGAAATCAAACACGATAGCTGTGCCGTGTCGGTGAGCTCCTGTGTTTGGAAATCCTCGATATCGTAGGTGTCGCGGATGGTTTTCAAGCGCGTGCTGGGGACAATGATGCAACTTGCCTCCCCCTTATTGAGGGCTTCGCGTGCCTCGTTGTCATTCGGATACTCGGTTACCTTTGCGTCGGGGAATAGGTTTTCGAGCTCAAAACGGTTGACGATCGCGTCTGCTGTGCAAGCGATGTTCTTAAGGTCACTGTTCAGGTTGCTGCTGCTGTGAATGGCGGCTAGGGAAACCGTTCCCATCGGGTTTGACAGGATGATCCCTGCCTGCTCGGCAAG
>CAJMSO010000297.1 GCA_905216075.1 uncultured bacterium
CGGCAAGCGGAGCCATGAAGTAATCGCGGCCCTGGACATAGCGCGACCACTGGTGCATATCGGCCTCGCTAATCTCCTCGCCGTAGGTCTTGGCGACGTCGAATTTGCCGTCGGTGTACTCGGCAAAGCCCTTCTCCTTAGGCATGGACTCGATGCCCTCGGAGTGGAGGCAGTTCTCGGTGTCGTCGAGGTCGACGTCATAGGTGAGGTTGCCGATGTTGGGGTTGAGCGAGGCGATGTCGTCGGTGAGTCTCATGGCAATCCACTGATGGCCAGAGAGTGCGGCAAACAGCCAGGTCTCGTTGTTGTCGGCAATGATGATCTGGTCGTTGGAGCAGACGCCCTGCTCGTCAATCAAGCTGCCGAGGAGCTCGACACCCTCGCGGGCCGTGGCGCTCTCGCCCAGAATGACGCTGGCGTAGTTGTACTCGCCGATGCCGGTCTCCTCGGTGACGGGGTCGGCTTCCTCTGCCTTCTCGTTGTAGGAGGTGCTCAGCGTGGCAGAGCAGGAAACGCCCTTTTCGTTGATGCCAGCCTCGGAATATGCATCGTAACGATCTTCCCACTGAGAGGGGTTGTCGCGAACGAAGGTGTAGCGGTAGGTTGCGCCCTTGGACTTGTATTCAAAGCCGGACTCGAGCGAGGTGTACTTGCTGCCGTCCTTGTGTGCGGGCTCGATGCCAAAGTGCTTGATGTAGCGCGGGCCGAAGTCCTCGGAACGGCCGTAGTACGTGTTGCCGTCTGCCGTGAGCTGGCTGCCCATGTAGATCTGGGTGCAAGCGAGCGCCGAAGTCGGCATGGCCATAATGGCCGCTGCTCCAAATGCAAGGCCGCAGCCGAGCTTCTTGAGCGTGTTGACAGGATGAGTAAACCTCATGATCCCTCCCAACTGTTGAAACCCCGCGAAACCGTACGGAGTTTCAGCTAATAAATACATCTACTAGCCTAAAGGAAGTGTAAAGAGTATTCATTCGACAACAGCTTTTACTCGATGAGCGTGAAGAAATATACGATGAGCGGATAATAATACTCATTTTATTGCTTTAGTTAAATAAAGGCACCCTGCATTTACTGTAGCTGAATAAAGCGCCAGACAATGCTCAAAAAGAAAACTCTCCCGCTGTTTAGGATTTGCATAAACAACGGGAGAGTCGATAACTGGATGAATATCATACCAATGTGGATTTACTTCTTTCGGCGGTGGATCACATTGATGGCGTAACCAACGAGCATGGCCAAGACGATGACGATAAAGCCAATCAGGGGATTGTCGTTCATGGGGTCCTCCTATTTTCCGAGCGGTGAAAAATCGTCGACGATGAGGTCGAGACATTGCGGCAGCGCGCGAGCGCCAAAGACGCCGGAGTTGCTGGAGATGATCTCTCCATCGAACTGCATACCCAGCGATGGCGTGCAGGTGATCTTGGCTTCCTTGGTCTGGATGATCTTAAACTGCGGACGGCCGAGCACTTTGCCAGCGGGGTCGAGCGCGGCGGTAATTACCGTGGGGAGCAGCTGCATCGTGCGCACGGGCTCAATAACGACGATGTCGACCATGCCGTCGTCCATGCGGCAGTTGGGGAACAGGTTGATGTCGTTTTGGATGACCGAGGTATTGCCTGCCATGCAGCAGATGCCGTCGAGCTCCTCGACAATGCCGTCGTGCTCAATGGTAAAGTGCGCCACCGTGGGGTTGGGCGTGGCGAGCGCGGAGAGGAAGTAGGCGATCTCGCCAATGTCGTTTTTGGTGGGAGCGGCCTTCATCATGATCTCGGCGTCGAAGCCCGAGCCGGCGATGATGATAAAGCCGTGGCGCTTCTCGTTGCCGTTCTCGTCGAGCCAAAAGAGCTCACCCATGTCCACTTTGACCGTGCGGCCGTCGCGGCAAGCCTTGGCGAGTGCCGCCGCCTCGGGGGCATTGCCGATGTTGTTAAAGAACAGGCAGGCCGTGCCGGAGGGGAAGACAAGCGTGGGGACACCGCACCCGCGCATCTGGTCGAGCACGTTGGAGACGGTGCCGTCGCCGCCCGAAACGACCACGCGATCGAACTCGCGAACGTCCGCTACCGCGTCCTCGGGCTCCATGCCATCGCCGATAAAGCGCATCACGACCTCGTCGCCGCCCTGCGCGAGGGCGTGCGTGAATGCGTAGATTTCATCTGAGCTGGGGCCCGATGCCGGGTTGTGGATGATAAGGCAGCGCATACTTACGTTCCCGTTCTGTGACTAACCGAGTATAGTTGTAGAGCAATGCCGATATCCTACCCGTGTTTTTCGGGCCTAACCTTATTCGATGGGTTGATATGTACATTTCCACACATCAGGCTCTGGTCGACTTTTGCCAGCGCGCCCGCGAGTTCGACGCGATCGCCGTCGACACCGAGTTTTTGCGCGAGCGCACGTTCCATCCGCGCCTGTGCTTGGTTCAGATTGCCACCCCTGCCGAGAGCGTCGCGGTCGATCCTTTGGTGATCGACGACCTGTCGCCGCTTGCCGAGCTTATGGCCGACGAGAGCGTGACTAAGGTCTTCCACGCCTGCTCGCAGGATATGGAGGTCATGCTCCATACCGTGGGCGTGCTGCCGCGTCCCATTTTTGACACGCAGGTGGCCGCCGGCTTT
>CAJMSO010000298.1 GCA_905216075.1 uncultured bacterium
TCGATGCTCGACGGCAACTACCATCAGCCCAAGCTTACGTACTACGTCAATGAGAAAAAGAGCGCTATTGCGCCCAAGGTTACCGACACCGGTGCAAACACCATCGAGCAGCAGATTAACTCGGAGTTCGTCTCCACGGTGGGTGAGACCGTTGCCAGTATTGCCAAGGATGCCGGAGTCGATTTAAAGGACAAAACGACCCAGACTCAGGATTCGTTGGCCGGTTCGGTATCAGAGGCTTCTGATACGTTGGGCGAAGTGCGCGATTCGATTGGCGACATGAATGCCGCCATCGATAAGACGAGCGGCGCTATCGCCTCGGCCGATGCGGCACTTGCCGGCATGCAGGGTCAGGCGCCGTCACTGACGCAGGCGATCTCTCAGGGCAATGACCTGATGGGCGAGGCCCGTACTACGGCGGGAAACTCTGTCGCCTCGCTCTCCAAGGCGCTCTCGGAAGGCAGCCTTGCGCTCACCAAGACGTCAGCCTCCGCGAACGCTGCGATTGGCAAGCTGACGGGCGCGGTCACATCTACGACCACCCGTATCGACAATTCGCTTGAGTCTCTCCAAGCGACGATCGACCACAATAAGGCCGTTATCGGCCACTTGGAAATTCTCGTCAATGACACGTCGACAGGTTCCAAGGAAATTGACGCGCGCATTGTATCGACCATCGATTTGCTCCGCGAGCAGAATGAAAAGCTTCAGAGCATCAAGGACGGTCTGTCTGCGCAGTCGAGCGCCATGGCGAATGACGCCGCGGCTGTCTCGGGTGCCAGCGACGCTATCAATAACGCAATTCAGACCGGTGCGACTAACCTTGGCCAGGCCCAGACGGACCTGGGTCAAAACGCGCTGCCGAAGGCCTCGAGCGCGCTTGATTCCTTTGCCGCCGTCTCGGGCGATCTGACGGGAATCGTGTCTGGCCTCACGCCTACTATTGCAAGTGCGCGCGGTACACTTTCGCAACTCAACGCTACGCTCGGTCAGGCCAAGACCACGCTGTCCCAGACCGATGCCTCGCTTGCCAAGGTCCAGGACAAGCTCGCAACCGCCGCCAACGACATCGCGGCGCTACAGACCTCCGAGTCCATGGGCGAGCTGGCCGACCTGATGGGCGTCGACGTCGATGACGTTGCTGACTTCATGGCATCTCCGGTCGAGCTGACCTCCAAGTCGATCTATCCGGTTAAGAGCTTCGGCTCGGGCATTGCTCCTTTCTACACCAATCTGGCGCTTTGGGTGGGCGGCTACGTGCTCATCGCCATTTACAAGCTCGAGGTCGATCGCGAAGGCGTTGGCAGCTTTACCGCGCGTCAGGGCTACTTTGGCCGCTGGTTGCTCCTGGTGATCCTGGGCGCGTTGCAGGCCATTATCGTTACGGTGGGAGATCTGGTCATTGGCGTACAGTGCGTCAGTCCGCTCCTATTTGTGCTGGGCGGCATCGCCATCTCATTTACGTACGTCAACATCATTTACGCGTTGTCCACTACGTTTAAGCATATCGGCAAGGCAATCGGCGTCATTCTTGTCATCGTGCAGATCCCGGGTTCGTCGGGCATGTACCCCATCGAGATGATGCCCGGCTTCTTCCAGTGGCTGCACCCGCTGCTGCCCTTTACCTATGGCATCAATCTGCTGCGTGAGACGGTCGGCGGCATGTATTCGTTCAACTACCTGTTTAACCTGTGCATTCTGGGCGTGTTCTTGATCGTGGCGCTCTTTATCGGCCTGCAGCTGCGTCCGCTGCTGCTCAACCTCAACCTGCTCTTTGATAAACAGCTTTCCACGACCGGTATGATGATTTGCGAGTCTAACGACCTGCCGCGCGAGCGCTACTCCTTGCGAACGGCCATGCGCGTCGTGCTCGATTCCGATTCGTACCGTCGCGAACTGCTCGATCATGCGGTCGCCTTTGAACATCGCTACCCGTACTACATCAAGGGCGGTTTTGCCGCCGTGGTGGGCGTTCAGGTCCTGCTCTTTGTCCTGTCGACGGTTCTCGATATCGACAATAACGGCAAGATCATCCTGCTTGTCATTTGGATCATCTCGGTTATTGCCATCTGCGGCTGGCTTATCAATATCGAATATATCCGCGCGAGCCTCAATACCCAGATGCGCATCTCGGCGCTTTCCGATGAGGACCTGCGTCGCGAGATGCGCGAGCACACGGCCGCCATTCCTGCCGCCCGCCGCATGTTTGGCCTCAACGCCAGCGAGCGTGGCGCCAAGGGTGGCGATCAGTCCACGGGCCGCTTGCCGCATATAGGCTCGCACCATAAATCTCAGGGCAGCGACAGCACAGCCACAAATGATGGAGATACCACCCCGCTTGGCAAGCACTCCAAAGGAGGTGAGGCATAAATGAAGAACATCCTGCATCTGTTTAAGCGCGATGTCCAAAACGTGTCTCGCTCCGTGATCGGCTTGGTTGTCGTGATGGGCCTCATTATCGTACCGTGCCTGTACGCGTGGTTTAACATCGCCGGCAGCTGGGATCCGTACGGCAACACCGGCAATCTTAAGATCGCCGTGGTCAACACCGATGAGGGTTACGAGAGCGATCTGATCCCCGTCGAGGT
>CAJMSO010000299.1 GCA_905216075.1 uncultured bacterium
ACCTAGGTTTACAGCTGACAAGACAGCTGTAAACCTAGGTGTAAAGTTGAAATAAAGATTCAATCATGTGGCAGGTCCATATTCGAACTGGCAAGCTGAGGATAGCTGAGCTCTCGATGGCGCAGGAGGCATCTTTCGCCACCGCAATACCGCTTGGCGCGAGTTGCACGCCGTGGGGCGCAAACGGTCCGCACCCCCGCAAGCGGTCCGCACCCAATGTGGCAAAATCGAACTACTAAGGGGGCTTAGAATGCTCAAGATTATTGCCTGCGACGATGATGTCGCTTTTCTAGATAGACTGCACCGGATGATCGACCGCTGGTCGACCGAGACGGGCACGGCAGTCGACGTTGCGCTCGTCACGCGCGGCGAGGACCTGCTGGCCCGCCATGCTGCATCGCGCGCCGACATCATTCTGCTCGACATGATCATGCCGCTCGTCAACGGCATGGACACCGCGCGGGAGCTGCGCCAATCCGATACCGCTGTGCGTCTGGTGTTCCTCACCTCATCGCCCGAGTTCGCGCTGGAGTCCTATGAGGTCCGCGCCTTCGACTACCTGCTCAAGCCCGTAACGTACGAACGCCTGGCGCAGCTGCTCGACGAGCTTTCGAGCATGCGACCCGCCGTGACCGACGAGCTCGTAACCAAAACGTCCTTTGGCTACCATGCCCTGCGCCTGTCCGATATCGAATATGCCGAGGCCCGCAACAAGCACGTGGTATTCCACCTGCGCGACGGGCGCGACATCGAGGCGCTCGAGCCGTTCCGCAACATCGAGGACCAGCTGGCCAAAAACGCAAGCTTCTTTAAATGTCACCGTAGCTACCAGGTCAACCTGCGCAATATCGACCACTTCAACCGTACGGATATCGTCATGCGCTCGGGCGCTTGCATCCCGCTGGCGCGCAGCTGCAAGCAGGGTTTCCAGGATGCTTACTTTGCAGCACGGTTCGAGGGCGGGAGGCGCTAATGCTCCCCACGGTCGAGATGATGCTTTGGGCAATTCACCACGCAACAACCCTGCTTTTTGGCGTTTTTGCCTCGGCGGCGCTCTGCGGTATCGAGATCAACCGGCGTCACGTGCTTGAGCTGGTGATGGTCGGCGCCGTAGCCGGATGCGCATTCGGCCTCGCCAATGCCGTCGGCGGCGAGCTTTTCGCCCGTCAGGTATATCCACTCGTCGTGCATCTGCCGCTCGTCATCTATCTGTGCGCACGCTATCGCCTGAGCCCGCTGCTCGTTATGCTGGGCGTCACCAGTGCTTATCTGAGCTGCCAGTTCAGCAACTGGATGGGCATCGCCGCGCTCACCGCCACCGACTCGCAAATCGCGTACTACGCGGCACGCATTATCACCACGGCCGTCGTCTTTGCGATCCTGCTGCATTGGGCAAGCGACATCGGTCCGCGCTTGGCGGTCAAAAGCCCTACCGAGCTCGAGATTCTGCTCATCCTGCCGCTTGTCTATTACATCTTTGACTACGCCACCAACGTCTACAACACGCTCTTCCACTCGGGCTCGGTGGTAACCGTTGAGTTTTTGGCGTTCGCCCTCTGCGCCTTCTACCTTATGTTTCTTGCCGTCTACCTTCGCGAATACGAGGCAAAGGAAATCGCCGAGCGCGAGCGCTGGATGCTTGCCACCCGCGACAGCGCGGCCATCAAGGAACTCGAGGCCTGGCGCCAATCTGGACGTGAGCTTTCGGTCCTCCGCCATGACATGCGGCACTTCCTGCGCGGCCTTGCGGCTTTGATCGAGGAGGGCCGCATCGACGAGGCACTCGAGCGCATCGACGAGCTCTGCGAGACGAACGACCGCACCGCCGTGCGCCGCTACTGCGCCAACGACACGGTCAATATCGTGCTTTCGTCATTTAGCTCCGATATCAACCGAAACGGCATCACCGCCGATTTGCGCGCTGCCGTGCCCGAGAGCGTCCATGTAGCCGACGTCGATCTGTTTAGCGTGCTCTCAAACGCCCTGGACAACGCCATCGTCGCCGCAAGCGCCGCTCCCCAGGGCAAGCGATTTGTCGATCTGGACCTGCGTTGCGAGGACGGGCAACTGCTCCTTTTGGTCTCCAACACGCTTGGGCGCCCGCCGCGCATGGTCGACGGCATGCCCGTAGCCGGGCACACCGGACACGGCTTTGGAACCAAGAGCATTAAACTTGCCGTCGAACGCATGAACGGCAACTGCCAGTTTCGCATCAACGGCGACCGGTTTGAGCTTCGCGCCGTGATGTAAGGGCGCGACAAGTCGGCGCCGCGCTCGACCCGTCAGGGCCGCCTTGCCGGCTCCGGTCCGCTACAGCGGCGCGGCTGCCGGGGTCAGCTGCTTGATGTATGCCCACATGCGCTGCTTGGCGGCCTTGTCGGTGAGCGCCGCCTCAAAACCGTCGAGCGCCAGCACGCGGCGCCCCTGCACATGGGCGACCAGGCCGGGCTTAAGCATGGCGGTGTCAAAGTCATCAATTGCCACAAGCATATCGGCATAGGTCTCGCGCATGACATCGGCCGCACTGTTGTCCAGCAGCAGCACCGCCTCGGGGTCCAAGGT
>CAJMSO010000300.1 GCA_905216075.1 uncultured bacterium
GCGAAGAGCGTTGCTGCCTAGGCTAGCCCCTTGTCACACAAACTACCGAAGCCTCTCGAATCTTCACGAGACGACTTCGAAGACATCAGGACGGCGCCCAAGTGCGAGACGGAGCAGGAGCGCGACGTCATCATGAAGGGTCAGCACCTCAACGTCGCGAAACCCGTGCTCGAGTACAGCGACAAGCGCAAATGGGAACTCTACTGGAACGGACAGAAGCTCTCGGCGAACATGGGGGACTTCGACTTCCTCGGCCAGCTCGCGAGGCGTGAACGCACGTTCGGCATCGGGGACGACATGATTGCGGACCTGTTGCTCCGTCAACGACGGAACGAGATCGGAGCATGGGAGAACAAGTCCGTGAGGATAACCAAGGTCCATGACCTCAGACCCGCGCCAGAAGACCAGAAGCTCCTATAGCAAACTGCGCTAGAGCCCAACCAAGCCGTCAAAGCGTTTTTGACGGCTCCAGACATAAAGAAACCCCACCGCGCACGGCTGGAACCTTGGCGCGGCGGGGTGACAACAAGGATGCCGGAGTAACACGGAGATAGCTCCGGGCAACCTAGGGACATTATATGACACGCAAGCAGAGGCGCCGCGCGTGAGGCTCGATGCCGGTCGACCAGCTGCGCCCCGTGCACCTTGCAGGAATGTCCCCTGACTCTCCCCGCAGCAACGGCGGACCCTGCCCTACTCACCCTGCGCAAGATTTACGGAACCGTGTTGGGCTTTGTCGTGCTGCCCATCGACCCATTTGCCGCAACTGTGAAATACACCATGCCCACCTGCAAGACGCGCGAGCGTTCCAAGCGGCTATACACGCTCGATGTAGCAAAGGACATCTTGGAGCGGCTGCACGGAACCTCGCTCGAGGCGCCGTTCATCATGGCGTGCTTTGGCTCATACCGGTCGGGTGAGTCGCTGGGCATCCGCACCGATGAGGTCATGCCGTTTGCGACGGAATCCACAACGCTCGCAACGGTCGACCTCGTGCGCCAGACGGAGCAAGCGGGCATCGAGCCCACGGCGGACGGCGTACTCAAGACGCGGAAGTCCATACGCACAGTCGTGGTGCTGCCGGATGCCGTCGGGCGCCTGCTCGAAATTGCAGACGAGCGCCGCGCGGCAGGCTCCGAGTAGCTAGCAGATCGCGGGGACGGGCTGCCCATGAACCGGGGGATGTGCAATCATAGATGGAAGGAGTGGTGCGCAGCCGAGGGCATCGAGCACATCCCATGGTCGAACCTCCGCAACTCGTGGCGAACCATCTGCGAGATGGAGCTGCACATGCCCTGGGACCTCATGGAAATGCTCACGGGACACTCCCTGCCGGGCGTGTCGGGGCGACATTATATTCGTCCCTCCCGTGAGCAGGTGGCGCGTTCCGTTTGCGACGCACTTGGGATAAATTGGGATATTTCCCAACAAACCAGTAGGTAAAACGGGCGCAGTAAATAGTGGCAGATTTAGATGAACCAATCAGTCGGTTTCGAATGTCTAAATCTGTAACAGTAAGAGGGGAATTTCGGTCATAGACGTTACAGATTGAGATTTAAGCCCGGGAGAGATTCTTCTGTCTCGATCTGTAACATCTAGACCCGGATTCCGCTCCCACCTGTTACAGATTGAGATGTTTGTGTCCGCGCCAGCCCCGTACCCAGCCGTAGTCCCATATAAACAAACCCCGTGGTAAACTTGACCGAACTGTTAATATTCCGAAAGGTACCCGTAATGTCCAAGTACATCTCCGAGCTCATGTCGCCGCAGCTTATGGGCGTCGTCTATGCCTTCGTTGGCTTTATCATCGCCCTGTATGTGCTGTCGGTCGTCTATGTGTTTATCGACGCTCGCCGCCGCGGCGCCAGCGCCTACGTGGCATGGGGCATCATCGCCCTCATCCCGTTTGTGGGCCTCATCGCCTACCTGGTCCTGCGCCCGCACTCCTACGCGGCCGACCGCGAGGAGCAGGAGCTGGACATGGCCCTGCGCGAGCGCCAGCTTGCCCAGTACGGCACCTGCCCGCAGTGCGGCGCCCCTATCGAGAAGGACTTTGTCGTCTGCCCCGTGTGCGATACCCAGGTTCGCAACGTGTGCCCCAGCTGCCATCGCCCGCTCGATGCGCACTGGAAGGTCTGCCCCTACTGCCGAACTCGCATCCAGTAACGCATCCATCGCCGGGCCGGCCGTAAGTCACGGGCACCGCGCGTCCCGCGCAAGCCATGCGCGCCCCACACCCCGCCCTACACGATGAAGCATGCGTAGAAAATCGCCCGCCGTGCCATTAAGGTGCGGCGGGCGCTTGTATACCAAGGCAACCTGCCTATAATGATGCAAGTCAAAAACGCCGAGCGCATCGCACACACTTGCATCAGGCATCCGAGAGGAGAAAACATACCCATGAAGGCACTCTACAATGACGGTTCGGTGGCCGAGCTCCCGCAGGACGAGGTCACGCACGTCATCCGCCACTCTGCCGCGCACATCATGGCGCAGGCCATCAAGCGTCTCTATCCCGAGGCCGACTTTGCCTATGGCCCCGCGACCGACAACGGCTT
>CAJMSO010000301.1 GCA_905216075.1 uncultured bacterium
AACTCGGTCTCGCAGTGCTGCTCGAGCGACTCGCCCACCATCTTGGTGGACAGGCGGACCTTCATGTCCTTAAGGCGCTCAATCTCTTCGTCCTTGTAGCGAATCAGGTCATCGCTCGCGCGCTTGGCCTGCGCAAGCTCGAGCTCGTGTGCCGCCTTGGCCTGTTCCTCGCGAGAATCGCGCACCGCCAGCTCGCTCGTCAGCTTGGCACGTGCCTCATCGCGCTCTCGCTCCACCGCGGCGACCGCCTCCGACAGGTTCATTTTTGCCATCAGTTCCTGCTCGCGCAACTGGGCACGCAGACCCTCGGCCTCTTGCTCAGATTGTGCCTTTGCGGCGGAAAACTTCTCCTGTACCGTCGCGCGGTAGTCAGCAAGCGCGCGCTCAGCTTCACCGCGAGCAGCATCGAGCTCGCGCTGCGACTCTGCCGCGGCAGCGGCAAGCGCCATCTCCTGGGCCTTGTCCGCCGCGGCAAGCCTGGCCTGCAGCTCGGCAATCTGAGCATCACGTGCAGCCAAATCGTTTTGAGCAGCATTGCGCGCCACCGACTCGACGAGCTTGGCTTCGTCATCTTTGCGCTCCAGCTGCGCACGCAAATTGTCGATTTCTCGCTGAAGCTCGGCGTTTTCCTTTTGAGCATCGGCACGGGCCTCAACCGCCGCGCGCTGACTTGCGCTCTCGCGCTCTGTGGCAGCGCCCTCGAGCTTGGCGCGCAGCTCGGCAAGCTCAGCGTCGCGCTTGGCAACCTCTTGTGCCAGCTTCTGCTCCGCGGCGTTCTTCTGCTCGACAAGTTGAGCGTTGCGCTGAGACTCTGCCTTTTGCAAGGCAGCCGTCGAACGCGAGCGCTCAAGCTCCAGCGCCTGCTCGCCCTCGCGCTGGACTGCCTTCACACGCTCATCCAGGTCACGCGAAAACTCGGCATTGCGCACTTGCTTGACGATGTCCGCATAGCCAGACGCATCGACCTTAAAAACTTCGCCACAATGCGGGCACTTGATCTCGTTCATAGCAGCTCCTCGATGGACGCAAATTTCAACCGCTTACACTCTACCGCGCCGCACGGACAAAAAAGACGCCGCCGCCATAATAGCAACAGCGCCAGACCCACCACAAAGGTGCCTGTCCCCTTTGTGGCGGTTTGTGTGACGGTTCGAGAATTACAGTCCAAAGAAGCTCAAGATCTGGTCTCGGCTTACGGGCTTGTACTCGTTGGCGTCGAGGCCCACATCGTAGCGATAAATGGGGCGCTCGCGATCGCGGTTGCGCGCGTTGGTGCGGTCTCCCCTGCTGTGGATATGCCCGTGCAGCATGATGGCGCCACGCGCCTTGCCATTCCAGCTGAGCATGGGGTAATGGCTCAACACCAGGCGATGGCCCTTGGCATAGCCGGGAGCAATCTCCAGGTAATCACGCACGTCTTCCCAGATTTGGGGCGCAGCTGGATCTTCCCAGTCACCGTCATGGTTGCCACGGATGAGCGTTACGTTCTGACATTCGATGCGCTCGCGCAGGCGCACAGCATCCGCCAGGGGCAAACGATAGGTAAAGTCTCCCAAGATATAGAGACGGTCGTCCGCCGCCACGCACTCATTCACGGCATCGATGACCTTGCGGTTCATCTCCTCGACCGAGCCAAATGGCCGGTCCATGTCGTGCAGGATATTCGTGTCGCCCAGGTGCAGGTCGGCGGTAAACCACATCATCGTCTCTGTCCTCATTTCGCAACGTGTTCAACTCGTGCTAAGTATACAGACGCAGCGATGCGGCGGTTATCCAAAGAGCCCGCCGAACAGTCCGCGGCGGCGCTTGTCTTGCTTTTTCGAAGCGTCACCCTGAGTTTTCTTGTCCTGCCGCTTCTTACGGTCCTGCTCCAGCTCATCATCGTCGAGCAGCATATCCCACTCAAACGGGTCATCCGTCAGATCGAACAGGCCATCGTCATCAAACATGGCAGCCTCCCTTACCGACTAGCGAGCATCCACCACGTAGAGGCCAACGCGCACCTGGTGCCACGGGCTACGCTCGGGGGCAACCTGCTGCACGCGCGCCTCAAATACACCCTCGTGTCCATAATGCATCATCACGGATAGCGGGCCGACCTCGTTTCCCGGAACATAGCCGAGCTTGGTGTTGCCGTAATAGATCGCAACCGCCTCAGGGTCATGGGGATTATCGCGCTCGGCACACAGCGTCAGCTTATCGCCGACCTTAAGATCACCCAGGACCAAGGCACCGTCGGCATACTGAAATCCTGCGATATGAAACGACAAAAGAACACGTGAAGGCTCGTACATGGCAGCTCCTCTAACGGCCGGATAAACCGGCGCTTAACCTTACTGAGAAGTTTACGGGCCCGTGCGGACACGAATTCACCCGCTCGCGCCTTTCACCCAGTTGCCGCAACGCTTGCGAGACAGAGCGCTTGCAGATAAGATAGAGGCACGGATGGCACCCGTTGCAGCGGGTCTTGCCAACTCCAGTGCACGTTTACATCGTGAGAAGTGGCCGTCTTCGCTTACGCGGGGGCGGCTATTTCATTCGGCCGATAAACAG
>CAJMSO010000302.1 GCA_905216075.1 uncultured bacterium
TGGCACGCCCCGCCGATATCGCCGCGTTTCCCACGATTTAGTTTGACCAAAGGAGTTTTAATCCATGATTTCCATGCGTGAGGCGTATGAGAAGATCGGCGCCAATTATGATGACGCGTGCGTTCGGCTGATGGGCGAGGAGATGCTTGCCCGTTTTGCCCTCAAGTTTTTGGATGACGAGAGCATGGACAAGCTGGAGGCCGCTATGGCGGCGGGAGACGCCGAAGGTGCGTTTATGGCAGCGCACACGCTCAAGGGCGTGAGCCAGAACCTGGGATTCGATATTCTGTCCGAGCCGGCGGTCGTGGTGACCGAGGCGCTGCGCGGCGCCGATGCCGTTGACGGCGCTCGCGAGGGAATGCATGCGCTGCAGCGGCAATATGCGGCTACGATGTCGGCCCTGCGCGAGGTGGCTGAATAAGAGCTTGCGAGCTTTGGACTGTATGCTGGCCGCGTATAGGCAAAAGGGCGCTCCGTCGGACCATGTGGCCGGCGGAGCGCCCTTATCTGCTGTGCGGTTCGCGAGCTAGCGGGCCTGCTTTACCTTGGCCGCCGCCTCGACAAACGACTTCCACAGGTTAAAGTCGGTCTCGAGCGTCTGCCAGGTGTACTCGGGATGCCATTGCACACCCAAGCAGAACGGCTGGCCTTCGACTTCGATGCACTCGGGAACGCCGTCGGTTGCCTTGGCGACCAAGCGCGTACTTTTACCCAGACGATCGACGCAGCAGTGGTGTGCGGAGTTGGTCTGGATAAGCTTGGCGCCGCCAACTGCGCGGTCGAGCAGCGAGCCCGGCACGACCTCGACGGGATGCACGGGGTCGTTGAGCACGTGGGTATGGCGCCACTGCGTGCGGCCCTCGCGAGCGCCCAGGCTCGGCACGTCCATGCACAGGGTGCCGCCGGTGGCGACGTTGAGCAGCTGCGTGCCGCGGCAGGTGGTAAAGAGCGGCTTCTTGGCGCGAAGCACCTCGTTAACCAGCTTAAACTCAAAACGGTCGCGAATCTCGCAGCGCAGTGTGGGGTCGTAAGGACGCTCGTCGCCCCAGCGCTTGGGGTTGACGTCCGGGCCGCCGGGAATAGCGATTCCGTCGGCGATTTCCACGTAATGACGAATGACATCGACGTTTTCGGTAATGGACATCTGCAAAGGCAGGCCGCCGGCGGCAAGAATGGCGTCGACAAAGACACTTGCGATTTCCTCGTTGGGGGAGAGCGTCTCGCTCAAAAACGGCTTCGCTTCTTCCCAACGCGGCGCGACGAGGATGAGCGGACGGTCGGCGGGGGCGACGTCGACGTGCGGGGTGTATGACGATGAAGTGCGAGTTCCGATCATAGGTGTAGCTTTCGAGTTTGGATGGGCATGGCGGGCGGGTGAGCGGTCTGGTTAGTGGCCCTTGATGGAGTTGAGGAAGTCCTGGGCGCGCTTGGTCTGGGGGTGGTCGAAGAACTCGTCGGGCGTGCCGGTTTCTACGATCTGGCCGTCGGCCATGAAGACGGCGCGATCGGCTACGCGGCGGGCAAAGTTCATCTCGTGCGTAATGACGATCATCGTCATGCCCTGCTGGGCCAGACGGACCATGACCTCGAGCACCTCGTTGATCATTTCGGGGTCAAGGGCACTCGTGGGCTCGTCAAAAAGCATGGCCTTGGGCTGCATGGCGAGTGAACGGGCGATGGCCACGCGCTGTTGCTGGCCGCCCGAAAGCTGTGCGGGTACCTTGTCGGCCTGTTCGGCCACGCCCACGCGGCTCAGCAGGTCCATGGCGCGCTCGCGGGCCTCGTCCTTGGAGACGCCCAGCACATCGACCGGTCCCAGCATGACGTTCTGCAGTACGGTCATATGTGCAAACAGGTTGAACTGCTGAAACACCATGCCCAGCTCGGCACGCATACGGGCAAGATCCTTGCCTTCCTGTGGCAGGGGCTCGCCCTCGATGAGGATCTCGCCTGAGTCGATGGTTTCCAGGCGATTGATGGTTCGGCACATGGTCGACTTGCCCGAGCCCGAGGGTCCGATCACAACGACGACCTCGCCGCGGTCGACCGAGAGATTGATGTCGTTGAGAACGTGCAGATCGCCGTAGTGCTTATCGACGTGCCTGAGCTCGATCAGCGGCTGATTGCCGGTGGAAGAGGTGCTCTGTGCCATGGTGCTCGGCTCCTTATGACTCGAAATGGTAAAGCGTTAGCGGATGATGGTCACGCCGGTCTTGTGCGAAACGTAGACAGCGGCCTTGTTAATCGCGACGTTGATGAGGATGTAGATGACCGCGATAACCAGGTAGACCGACACGAGGGCGTCGTAGTTGGTAATGAGCACGCGGGCGTTTTGCATGAGGTCGGGGTAGCTCACCACGTAGGCGACGGTGGTGTCTTTGACTACGACTACAAGCTGCGAAATCAACGACGGGATAATAAACCGAATCGCCTGCGGCAACACGATTTTAAAGGTGATTTTAGCTTTGGAGAGACCGAGCGCCTGGGCCGCCTCGACCTGCCCGCGCGGTACGGCGTTGACGCCGGCGCGGAAAAT
>CAJMSO010000303.1 GCA_905216075.1 uncultured bacterium
AGGTGCGTTAAAATGGGCTTGTTCTTAGCTAATTGAGACAGGGGGGCCGTGTTATGGCTTCAGATGCAAAAAAGATTCTGCTGGTCGAGGACGAGAAGGCAATCCGTGACGCTGTCGCTGCCTATCTCGAGCGCGAGGGCTACTGGGTTGTTGGCGTCGGCGACGGCCAGTCTGCGATCGAGGAGTTCGAGAAGCACCAGTTCGACCTGGTTGTGCTCGACCTTATGCTCCCCAAGATTCCCGGCGAGCGCGTTTGCCGCACTATTCGCGATACCTCGGATGTGCCCATTATCATGCTTACCGCCAAGGGCGAGATCGAGGATCGCATCATCGGCCTCGAGCTTGGTGCCGACGACTACCTGATCAAGCCGTTCTCGCCTCGCGAGCTTGTCGCCCGCGTCCGTGCCCTGTTCCGCCGTGCTCACCAGGCCGATGAGCCCGCCGTTGAGGTGCTCGACTTTGGCGATCTGGTCATCGATATCTCGGGCCACAAGATTTTGGTCGAGGACAAGGAAGTGGACCTGACTGCTTCCGAGTTTAAGCTGCTCACCACGCTTGCTCGCCATCCCGGTCGCGTCTATAACCGCATGGAGCTGGTCGAGAAGGTGCTCGGCTACGACTTTGAGGGCTATGAGCGCACCATCGACAGCCATGTGAAGAACCTTCGCGCCAAGCTAGGTGATGATCCCAAGAAGCCTAAGTGGCTCTACACCGTTCACGGCGTCGGTTATCGCTTCGAGGCTCCGGCCAAGACCGATAAGTCGGACGAGAAATAGGGAAATCACATATGACACCTGCGCGCTTTGAAATTGGGCAAAAGCATAAGCAGGAGAACGAGGCGGGTTCCAAGGCAAGTTGGAACACGCCTCGTTCCGATTCACGGCCAGCGATGAGCTATCCCTCGCGCATGGCCTTGGCTTTTGCCCTGACGTCGCTCATGACGGTATTGGTGCTAGTGGGCGTTGTCTCCGTTGTGTGGGGCACCGTCTTTTCGGATTACACGCGCTCCAATATCGTCGAGATTGCCAATTCTGCTGCCGAAAAGCTTGCGACGTCGTATGAGGAAAACGGCAGCTGGACTGCGGGCGAGCTGCGCACGGTCGCGACATCGAGTTTGGTGTCCGATGACCTGAGTATGCAGGTCGTCAACAAAAAGGGTGTTGTTGTCTATGACGACTCATGGCCTTCGGCAAGTGCGACCGCCGATGTGCGCGAGAGCGAATCGCCGTCGAGCAGCTCGAGCGGTAAAAAGGCCTCACATAGCCCGGTCTCGTCGGCGCCCACCGACTCCGATAGCGTTGCCAACGTCGAAATCATAACGTCTTCTGGCGAGCATGTCGGACAGGTAAAGCTATGGGCCATCGGCTCCGATGCTCTGCTCACCAAGGCGGATTCTGCGTTTAGGGAGAAGACCTTTAACGCCATGGCCCTTGCCGCGGTTGTTGCGGTCTGCATCTCGGTTGCTATCGGATCGCTCGTGTCTCGCATGCTCCCCAAGCCGATTCATCGTATTACGAGCACGGCCAAGCAAATTCGCGACGGCGATTTGTCCGCTCGTACCGGTTTGCGCGGCGACGATGAAATCGATCAGCTGGGTGAGACCTTTGACGAGATGGCCACCTCGCTCGAGAAAGATATGAAGCACGAAAAGCGCCTGACCTCGGATGTCGCACACGAGCTTCGCACGCCGCTCATGGCCATGCTTGCAACGGTCGAGGCCATGCAGGACGGCGTGTATCCCACCGACGATGAGCATCTGGAGACGGTCGCTTCCGAGACGCGTCGCCTGGCTCGTTTGGTACAGCAGATGCTCGACCTATCGCGTATGGAAAACAGCACGGCGCCGCTCAATCTCGAACCGGTGGACATGGTTCCCTTTGTGCGGTCTATCGTCAACGCTCAGGAGCGCCTATTTGTTGACCGCGATCTGCGCTTGCGCTTTGCTGACGAGACCCAAGGTCACGACGATGTCGTCGAGGCCGATCCCGACATGATCACGCAGTGCGTCATCAACCTCATGAGCAACGCCATGCGCTACACCCCCGAGGGTGGTTGGGTCGTGGTGTCGGTGCTCAGTGACCGCAAGCATGTCAGTATTGCCGTTTCGGATACCGGTATCGGTATTGCCAAGGACGACCTGTCGCGCATCTTCGGGCGATTCTGGCGCGCAGATGCCAGCCGCGCCCGCGAAGCCGGCGGCCTGGGCGTTGGCCTCGCCGTGACCAAGCAAATCGTCGAGCGTCACCATGGCTACATATCCGTGGAGTCGGAGCTTGGAAAGGGTACGACTTTTACAATTCATCTGCCCCGCGAGCACACGGCGGACGCGGCATCTACTACAATGGAGCACTAGCTTTTCGCTATTCGGTGAAGGAGGGGCCGCGTCCCTGCCGCTCCGAGTTTGCGAAAACATGCGGGAAAGAACCCGCATTTCTGTCGTATTTAGGTAAGGAGTGACTCACGTGACAACGATGGAGCGTCGTCCGGATTCCCGTGGCAAGGTTCGTGATAT
>CAJMSO010000304.1 GCA_905216075.1 uncultured bacterium
GCTGGCGCTGGTCGCACCACTGCGCGACCGCATGGCCCGTGAGAACGCCGCCAACGTGTTCGATGGCATTGAGATGCCGCTCGTGCCGGTGCTTGCCAAGATGGAGCGTGCGGGCATGCTCGTGGATCCCGACCGCCTGCGTAATCTGTCCGAGGGCCTGGCGACCCAGATCACCGAGGGCGAGCGCAGCATTCGTGACCTGGCGGGTGATGAGACGTTTAACATCGGCAGTCCCATGCAGCTCTCGCATGTGCTATTTGACGTTATGGGGCTTCCGACCAAGGGCCTCAAAAAGACTAAGCGCGGCTACTATTCGACCAACGCCAAGGTGCTGAGCGACCTTGCCCGCGACCACGAAATCGTGCGTCTGATCTTGGATTGGCGTGAGAAGTCCAAGATCAAGTCCACCTATCTGGACACGCTGGGCCCGCTGCGCCGCGGTGACGGTCGCGTGCATACCACGTACAACCAGACCATCACGGCAACGGGTCGCCTGTCCTCGAGCGACCCGAACCTGCAGAACATCCCGACGCGCTCGGAGCTGGGTCGTACCGTCAAGACGGCGTTTTCGGCAGGCGAGGGAAGCGTCTTTTTGGCGGTGGACTACTCGCAGATCGAGCTGCGTCTGCTGGCACATCTCTCAGGTGACGAGCACCTGGTACGCGCCTTTAACGAGGGCGAGGACTTCCATGCCGAGACGGCGGCACGCGTGTTTGGCGTGCCGGTGTCCGAGGTAACGCCCGACTTGCGCAGTCGCGCCAAGGCTGTGAACTTTGGCATTGTGTATGGTCAGCAGGCCTACGGTCTGTCGCAGTCGCTGCATATCTCGATGGCCGAGGCACGCGACATGATCGACCGCTACTATGAGGCCTATCCGGGCGTGCGCACGTTCCTCGACAACGTGGTGGTGCGTGCCAAGCAGACAGGTTACGCCGAGACCATGTACGGCCGCCGTCGCCACATTCCGGAGCTCAAGGCCAAAAATCCGCAACTCCGCGGCTTTGGCGAGCGCACGGCCATGAACCACCCCATGCAGGGCACCGCCGCCGACATCATCAAGATCGCGATGGCCCGCGTGAGCCGCCGTCTGGAAGAAGAGGACTTTGCCGCCCACATGATCCTGCAGGTACACGACGAACTGGACTTTGAGTGCCCGGTCGACGAAGTCGAGCGTCTGACCGCCATGGTCCAAGACGTCATGGAACACGTCGTAGACCTACGCGTACCCCTCATCGCCGAAGCCAGCACCGGCATAACCTGGGCCGACGCCAAATAGGAAAGCGCCCACAGTTCCAAAGTAACCAAACCAGAAGGGGGCTCCTTGCCAACAAGGAGCCCCCTTCATTCCAAAAAATCAGCCAAGTATCTAGACACTCAAGACACCATCTAGGCGGCAAGCAAGTAAACCTAGGACCTGGCCGGGCGGCGCGGATTAGTTTTTCGTAGATTCCGCACGAGCCGGAAAGCACTTAATGTGCTTTCCGAGCGAGCCCAGGACCTGACCGAACGAAAAACTTACCCGCCTCGCCCGGCCAGGTCCGACGAGCCACGTTACCGAGCCGCCAGGATGGCGTCGATGAGCGTCAGTACGCCCCCGTCGTTGTTGCTCGGAATGCGCCACTTGGCATGTGCGTTCATGTGCTCCTCGGCATTGTCCACGATAAAGCTGTGCCCGACGCGCTCCAGCATGGGGATATCGTTGTAGGTGTCGCCCACAGCGGCGGCGTCGGCGATATCGATGCCCAGGCGCTCGCAGAGATGCGCCACGCCCGAACCCTTGTCGACGCCCAGGTTCATAAAGTCGATCCACTCGCGGCCAGCATTGGTGATGTAAAGTCGGTCCGAGAACGCCGGGCTGTAGTCCTCGCGAAACGCTGGCTCGGCATCGTAGGCGGGGAAGAAGATCGAAATCTTGTTGGATTCGACGTCAAGGCCCTCAAAGCTATCGACGTAGTTGATCGTGTTGTAGTAGACGCTGATCTCGTCGTGGTATTGATGGTCGCGGGCAAGTACGTAGAACTCGTCGAAGCAGCACAGGACGGGGACAGCGCGCGGATCCTCCGAGGCACGGCTCAAGACCTGCTGATACAGCGCCACATCGATAGCGCTCTTATAGATGTAGTTGCCGCGATATATCACGCATGCGCCGTTATCGGGGCAAAAGGCGAGGCGGTTCTTGATGCCCTCGAACATCTCCTCGAGCTTGGGGGCGGGACGTCCGCTGGCGGGGCAGAATACGATGCCGGCTTCGGCGAGCTTGTCCAGGCGTTCGTCAAGGCCTTGCGGCAGCACGCGCTCGTCGGTCAGCAGCGTCTTGTCCATATCGACGGCGAGAATCTTAATGTTGCCGATGTTGGCGTCCGATTCGTAAGTTTGCATAAAAATGCGCCTTTCGTTTCGAGATTGTTTCAGACGTTATAACCATCAACTAGTAGTCGAGCGTATTTTCGCAGGAATGGTGCGTATTTGCAC
>CAJMSO010000305.1 GCA_905216075.1 uncultured bacterium
ATTTGTTCGATAATACCCGCTCGTCCGGACATCGTCAAAACCTGTCCCTTTTTGGTAGGTATGGTCGTGCGGCTGCATCGGGTTTTTTAACGCAGCTCTAAAGAGTGCGAAACAGCTCGGAAAACCTTGCTTCGTAGCATGAGCCTAACAATCGATACCGCCTATACGCACGGAAGGGTTGTGGGAAAGATGGTCAATTATGGGTTTGGTATGCCGACACGCTTGGTTGCGGATGGGGATGTGGCTCACTGGTGCGGGCGATTGGTTGCCCACTATGGCGGCACTAAGGCACTGGTCGTGCTGGGAGGCGACAAGCACACGCGTGATGAGCTTGTCTCGGCGGCACTCGGCTCGGTTGATCGAGCTCTGCTCGAGCGCGTACTTTTTCGTTGCGGCTCGGTTGAGGGCGATAGGGGAGACGAGCTGATCGACGAGGCCGTGGCCCTGGCGACCGACGAAGGCGTGGACTTTGTCCTGGCGATTGGCGATGCCGATACTGCTGGCTTTGCGCGCGAACTCGCGCGTCGCATGGCGGCGCTCGATGCCGGCGAAGACGGTTTTGTCCCTTATGGATGCATTGTCTCGGAGGGCAAGGTGCCTGCTGTCGTGGGCGTCGGCGAGGTTCCCGTTTTTGCCATCATCGCGCCCGAACTGCTGGAGGGCATTGGGTCTCCTCTGCGTGAGTTGCTCGGCAGCGTGTGCGCCGCGGCCTAGTATTTGGCATAAAGGGATGGGTTATTTTTGGTTGCTAAAGCGTTTGACCTGCCAAAATAAACCTGTCCCTTTTTGGTCGGTTGCCGTTTGGGGGCCGATTGGCAACGCTCGCTGATTATAGTCTTGACCTGCGCTAGAATAGTGGCATCTGAATGTCCGGGCGCATGGAGGCGTGCGCCCGTATGCTGAGGAGGACTCTATGGCAACTGTTGCCGCACCTATCGATGCTACGTCGACTGCCGCTTGGAAGGCACTCGAGGCTCATCAAGAGAAGCTCGAGGCCGAAGGTATCGACCTCAAGGCCTGGTTCGCCGCCGATGCCGAGCGCGTGAACAAGCTGAGCTTTGACGCCGGTGACCTGCACTTCGATCTGTCGAAGAACCTGGTGACCGATGAGACCGTCAAGCTGCTGTGCGATCTTGCCCGCGAGGTGAAGCTCGAGGAGCGCCGCGACGCCATGTTCTCCGGCGAGCACATCAACACCACCGAGGACCGCGCCGTCCTGCACACCGCGCTGCGCCGCCCGGCAAGCGAGAAGGGCCAGCTCATCGTTGACGGCCAGGATGTCGTCGCCGACGTGCACGAGGTCCTCGACCGCATGTATGCCTTCGCCGAGCGCGTGCGCTCCGGTGAGTGGAAGGGTGTTACCGGCAAAAAGATCGAGCACCTGGTGTCCATCGGCATCGGCGGCTCCGACCTGGGCCCGGTCATGGCTTACGAGGCCCTGCGTCCCTATGCCGACGCCGGTATTGATTGCCGCTATATCTCCAACATCGACCCCAACGATCAGGCAGAGAAGCTCCGCGGCCTGGATCCCGAGACCACGCTCGTGATTATCGTCTCCAAGACCTTCACCACGCTCGAGACCCTCACCAACGCCCGCGACGTCAAGACCTGGATGCTCGAGCAGCTCAAGGCTCAGGGCGCCATCGATGGCTCCGATGAGCAGAACGCCGAGGCCGTGGCAAAGCACTTCGTCGCCGTTTCCACCGCACTCGAGAAGGTCGAGGCCTTCGGCATCGACCCCGCCAACGCCTTTGGTTTCTGGAATTGGGTCGGCGGCCGCTACTCCGTCGACTCCGCCGTGGGCCTGTCGCTGATCGTCGTGCTCGGCCCCGAGCGTTTCCAGCAGTTCCTTGAGGGCTTCCACGCCATCGACGAGTACTTCTGCAACACGCCGCTCGAGAACAATGCCGTCGCGCTGATGGGCCTGCTCAACGTCTGGTACGTCAACTTCTTCGGTTCCAAGAGCCATGCCGTGCTGCCGTACTGCCAGTACCTGCACCGCTTCCCGGCCTACCTGCAGCAGCTCACCATGGAGTCCAACGGCAAGCATGTTCGCTGGGACGGCAGCGCCGTGACCTCCGACACCGGTGAGATCTTCTGGGGCGAGCCCGGCACCAACGGCCAGCATGCCTTCTACCAGCTGCTGCACCAGGGCACCGTGGTGGTTCCGGCCGATTTCATCGCCTTCGCCAATACTGCCAACCCTGCGACCGATAGCGGCCAGGACGTGCATGAGCTGTTCCTGGGCAACTTCCTGGCTCAGACCAAGGCGCTCGCCTTTGGCAAGACGGCCGATGAGGTGCGCGCCGAGGGCACGCCCGAGCAGATCGTCCCGGCCCGCTGCTTTGAGGGCAACCGTCCGACGACCTCGATCTTCGGCGACACGCTGACCCCGTTCGCACTCGGTGAGCTCATTGCCCTGTACGAGCACATCACGTTTGTCGAGGGCA
>CAJMSO010000306.1 GCA_905216075.1 uncultured bacterium
ACAGAGGACTCATCGCTATGAACCGTGAGAGGTATCGCGGCGACCTGCCCCTATCAGGGGTGGGTGCCTATGTCATCGCTTAAGACGACGCATCGCTGGGCGGTCGCTCAGCAAAACCCCGAGCTTGAAAAGGAGCTTTCGGCTGGTCTGGGCATTCCCGGGCTGGTGGCGCGCATTATGGTCGCGCACGGCATTGGCTCCATCAAAGAGGGCCAATTGTTTTTGACGCCTTCGCTCGATCGCGACTGGGCCGACCCACTCATTATCCCGGGCATGTCAGTCGTTGCCGACCGCGTCGAGCGTGCTATTCGCAACCACGAGCACATTGCAGTCTTTGGCGATTTTGACGTTGACGGTATTACGTCGACTTGCCTGTTGACCGAGGCGCTGCGCACGTTTGGCGCCGATGTCACGCCGTTTATTCCGCATCGCTTTGACGAGGGCTACGGTCTTTCGCGCGCGGCACTCGACCGCGTTAACGAGCTCGCTCGCCCCCAGCTGATCGTGACCGTCGATAACGGCATTGCCGCCAAGGAAGAGGTTTCCTATCTGGAGAGCCTGGGGATCGATTTGGTGGTCACGGACCATCACGAGCCCTCCGACCAGGTGCCGCAGGGTGTGCCCCTGACCGACCCCAAGCTCGAGGACGAGGGCCCCTCGCGCGAGCTTGCCGGTGCTGGTGTGGCGCTCAAGCTGGTGCAAGTCCTGGGTGAGCGCCTGGGCAAGCCGTCGTATTGGCGTTCGCTGATTGAGGTTGCGGCGCTGGGCACCGTGTCCGACATGATGCCGCTCACGCCCGAGAACCGCGCGCTGGTTGCCGAGGGCATCCAGCAGATGCGCGTAACCGCTCGCCCCGGCTATATCGCGCTTGCCGCGCTTGCCAAGGTGGACCTTTCGAGCATTACGGCGGATGGCCTGTCATTCTCGCTCATTCCCCGCTTAAACGCTGCCGGCCGCATGGCCGATCCCAAGCTGGCGCTCGACCTGCTGCTTGCCCGCAATCCCATCGAAGCAAGCGCGCTGGCGGCTGAGCTCGAGGAAATCAACCGCCAGCGCCGTGAGATCGAGGCGGAGCTCACGCGCGATGCCATGGCAAAGGTCGAGGAGACCTATGACGGCGGACGCGCGATCGTTGTGGGCGGCGAAGGCTGGCACGAGGGTGTCAAGGGCATCGTGGCAAGCCGTCTGACCAACCGCTATCACGTGCCGGCGCTGCTGTTCTCGATCGAGGACGGTATCGCGCGCGGCTCTGGTCGCTCGGTGGGCAAAGTTAACCTGTTTGACGCCGTCGAGCGCTGTTCCGACCTGCTGATTCGTCGCGGCGGACATGCCGGTGCGGTGGGTGTGACCATCGAGGCATCCAAGCTCGATGAATTCCGTCGTCGCCTTTCCGCCGTGCTATCGGAGATTCCCGCCGAGGACTTTGAAGACATCGACGAGGTTGCCGCCACGGTCGACCTTTCCGAGCTGAATATCGAGACTATAGAGCAGATTTCCCGTCTTGAGCCGTTTGGCCAGGGCAACAAGGTGCCGCTGCTGGCCGCCGAGGGCGTGACGATGTGCGATCGCGCCGTGGTGGGCAAAACCGGCGAGCACATGCGCTTTGTGGCGACCGATGGCGCCGCGAGTGTGCCGGCTATTATGTTCCGCGTGCCGCAAATCGATAAGCTCATCAACTGCGATAGCGCTGTCGACTTGGTGTTCGAGGCCGTTGCCGAGCATTGGCAGGGGCGTGTGAAGCCCAAGCTCATGATCAAGGATGTTCTGGTCCGCGATACCACGCTGCCCAGCGTCGACGATCCGGCATGCGAGCTTCGTCGTGGCGTGCAGCCGGCGGATTCCGGCCTGCGCCTGGAGTCGCGTAAGCGCGAGACACTCGCCCAGCTTTCTTATACCGAGCTGACGCGCTCGCTTATCCATAGCTTTATCGGATCGAACCAGCCGCACCGCGCGCAGGTTGAGGCGCTCGACGCCTTGGCCGATCACCAGAGCGTTTTGGCGGTTATGGGAACGGGGCGCGGCAAGTCGCTCATCTTCCATGTGCATGCCGCGCGTGAGGCGGTGCTTCGCGGACGTGCGAGCATCTTTGTCTATCCGCTGCGTGCGCTTGTTGCCGACCAGGCCTATCACCTCTCGTCGACGATGGCCGCGCTCGGCATTGGCGTTGGCGTGCTGCCCGGCGAAACCGTGGAGGCCGCACGCGATGACGTGTTCGCCGGCCTAGCTTCGGGCCGCACCGGTATCGTGCTCACGACGCCCGAGTTCCTGTCCATTCACCGCGACCGCTTCGCGCGTTCGGGGCGCATCGGTTTTGTCGTTATCGATGAGGCGCACCACGCTGGCCTTGCCAAGGGCGGCGACCGCAGCGCCTATCTCGACATGCCCGATATCCTCAAAGCCCTGGGCGACCCGGTCGTTATGGCCGCGACGGCCACCGCGACGGCTCCG
>CAJMSO010000307.1 GCA_905216075.1 uncultured bacterium
GTTAACTCGGCTATGCCGCTTGCCGACAAGTTCCGTGCCTTTAAGTGGCATGTGATTGAGCTCGCCGACGGTAACGACATGGCGCAGATTGCCGCCGCCTTTGCCGAGGCCCGCAAAGTGAGCGACTCGCCTGTGGCCATTATCGCCGAGACGGTGAAGGGCAAGGGCGTTTCCTTTATGGAAAACCAGGTGGGCTGGCACGGCAAGGCACCCAACGATGAACAGTTTGAGCAGGCCATGGCCGAGCTCGCAGCAGCAGGGGAGGAGCTCTAATGGCAGACGTCAAGAAAGTCGCCACGCGCGTTAGCTATGGCGAGGCACTTGTCGAGCTGGGCAATGAGCACGATGACTTTGTGGTTCTCGATGCCGACCTGGCCGCCGCCACACAGACCGGCAAGTTTAAGGCTGCGCACCCTGAACGCTTCTACGACGCCGGCATTGCCGAGAGCAACTTGATGGGGCTTGCCGCCGGCATTGCAACCACGGGCCACGTCGCCTTTGCGAGCACCTTTGCCATGTTCGCCGCCGGCCGCGCGTACGAACAAGTGCGTAATTCCATCGGCTATCCGCACCTCAACGTCAAAATCGGCGCCACGCATGCGGGCATTTCGGTCGGTGAAGATGGCGCCACGCATCAGTGCTGCGAGGACATCGCGCTCATGCGCACGATCCCGGGTATGACGGTGATCGTTCCCGCCGATGACATCGAGGCTCGCGCTTGCGTGCGCGCCGCCTATGAGTTTGAGGGACCGGTCTACATGCGTTTCGGCCGCCTGGCAACACCGGTCATCAACGATCGCGAGGACTATGAGTTCAAGATTGGTCGCGGCGTGGTCGTGCGCGAGGGGTCCGATGTGACCATCATCGCTTGTGGCCTCATGGTTGCCGAGGCGCTTGAAGCTGCCGAGGCGCTCGCTGTCGATGGTATCGATGCCGAGGTTATCAACATGCACACGATCAAGCCGCTTGATGAGCGCCTGGTAGTTGCCAGCGCCAAGAAGACTGGTCGCGTGGTCACTGCCGAGGAGCACTCGATTATCGGCGGTCTTGGCGAGGCCGTGGCCTCGGTACTCGCGGAACAGCATCCGGTGCCGATGCGACGTGTCGGCGTGCGCGATGTGTATGGCGAGTCCGGCCCTGCGGTCGATTTGCTGCACGAGTACGGTTTGGACGCCGACGGTATCGAAGCTGCGGTCAGGTCTGTGTTGTAAGGAAGGTTTCCATGGGATTTGTATCTGCCAACCAAGTGACGATCGGGTATACCGCCGCCTCGCGCGAGGACGCCCTGCATTATTTGTCCGAGCAGGCCATCGAGCTCGGTTTTGCCGATGACGCATCTGCCGTAGAGGCTGCCTTTATTGCTCGCGAGAACGAGGCCGAGACCGGCCTTGTCGCCGGTTTTGCCGTTCCGCATGCCAAAAGCGACGCGATCCACACGCCGGGCGTTGCCGTGCTTAAACTGGCCGAGCCCGTTGAATGGCCGAGCTTCGATGGGGTGCCCGTCGATGTTGCGCTCGCGCTGTACGTGCCCGCCGGCGAGGCTGGAACCACGCACCTGCGTCTGCTCTCCAAGGCTGCCGTGATGCTGATGGACGCCGGCTTCCGTGACAAGGTGCGCGCGAGCACCGATCCCGTTGAGATTGCGGAGCTCATCAATAGCGGACTCGAAGACTAGAACGGTCATCCCGTTCAATCAATCGATCCTTCTCCAAGGAAAAGGGCCGCGACGCCATAGAGGTGTCGCGGCCCTGTTTGCGTTTCCCCAGATAAAACCTGCCAAAATAAACCTGTCCCTTTTTGGCAGGCTGCGTCATAAAGCTTCTGTCTATGTAATAAAAGTACAATATGATATATACGTTATATACAAGCTTATAACGCGCAGCAGATTTGCGGTAACGCAAGCCGATGAAGGGGTCGATATGATCAAGGCTGTTATTTTTGACATGGATGGAACGCTGATCGATACCGAGCGTTTGGACATGAGGGCATGGAAGGTGGGCGCGGCCGAGCTGGGGATCGCGATTGATGATGCGTTAATCCATCAGTTTATCGGCCGTTCGAATGCCGATGTTAAGGACATCCTTGAGGCGCATTACGGCAAGGGCGAAACCGCCGACGCGATTTTTGCCCGCAACATTGAGCTACACAGCGAGATGGCCAAGACCGACCTGGAGCTTAAGGCCGGCGCCGCCGAGTGCCTCGACGAGCTGCTGGCTGCGGGCTATCACGTGGGCCTTGCGACGTCGTCACGCCGCGTCGCGGCCGAGCGCAACCTTAAGATGGTCGGCCTCTTTGACAAGTTTGAGACGGTGACCTGCGGCGAGGACGTCGTGCACGGCAAGCCCGACCCCGAGATGTATCTGCTTGCCTGCGAGCGCGCGGGCTTTGCCCCCGAGGAATGCGCTGTGGTCGAGGATTCGCGCAACGGCTGCGTCTCGGGCATCACG
>CAJMSO010000308.1 GCA_905216075.1 uncultured bacterium
TGCGATAAAGCAGTGGCTTGAAATTGGTGCTATATTCAGCATGAGTTGTTTAATGCTAGTACGGGAGGCTGATATGGGGCTGTTCAAGAAGAAAAACCCGCAGGATGCCTTTGATCCCGATGTGTTTACCATCACGGATACGATTTTGGACCCGCCGCGGTTTACATTTTTGCCGGCTATCTACCAGGACGCCACGCGCCGCAAGTGGGCCGTGCATCAGCGCGGTGCGACCCCGAGGATTTTTGACTACGCGGATGTGCTGCAGTGCGAGATTGTCGAGACCGGAAATCCCGAGGATGTGCCGGAGCTTAGCAATCGCGAACTAGCTCAGCAGATTTTGATTAATCCAGCTCAGGCTACCAAAAACAACGCTGCCAAGCGTAATATGTGCCTTGGTATGGGTGTCATCGTTGCCGTGCAAACCGGCGAGGATGAGATTTCGAAGCTTGAGATTCCGGTGACCGCGGGCGAAGTCAAGCGAGACTCCGGCCTATATCGATCGTATCGGAACGTTGCGGAGCAGATCAAAGAAGCCTTCGACGCCATGGGGCGTCCGGAGCAATGATGCCCGCAGCATCAAGCGGTTGAGGAACCTTGCCCATGTCGAGTGAACCATATGCGATTCCGCCCAAAGATCGCGCCTTTGAGGGCATTCTTTGGTATATCAAACATTATGACCTGCAGGGTGGTGACCGGCTGCCCGCCGAGCGTGTGCTCTGTGAAGAGCTGGGCGTGTCGCGCACGGCGTTGCGCGCTGCGATCACGCGTCTTATTTCGTGCGGAACTTTGGAAAGCCGCCGCGGTTCGGGCACCTATGTGTGTCCTCCCAAACCGCTGAATATCTTTCAGGAAACATGGAACTATACGCAAGCGGTGGAGAGGGTTGGCTCAAAGTCGACCGCACGCCTGGTTTGGTCCAAGGTCGTGTACGCCGATATCGATCTGGCCCAAAAAGCCCAGATCGACCTGGGCATGCCGCTCTTCTGCATTCGGCGCGTGCGCGTGGTTAATGGTTCCCCGGCGTCGATTGAGACGGCTCACGTCAATCTGTCTTTGTGCCCCTCGCTTCCCGATCACGATTTTGAGCAGGAAAGCCTCTACGACGTTTTGCTCAAAGAGGGGAATGTCCATGTGGCGCACGGCAAGGAGCATATTTCCATCAGCCGTCTGAACGCCGACGAGGCCAAGTTGCTGGGTGCTCAGGAGGGCACGCCGGTGTTTTACAAGGCTTCGCACGAGCGTGACGAGAACGATGGCTTTGTCGAGTATTGCAAGTCCGTGATTCTGCCGACCAAGTATCGTTTTGCCGATAACGGCGAGGCAGACGGCGTTGCGACGAAGGTGGGTGTCGAATGGCTGATGCAGTAGAAGACTTGCCGGTTTACAAACAAATTCGCCGCTGCATTGCGGAGCGAATCGAGCGCGGCGACTACCCGACGGGCTCGATGATTCCGTCCGAAAACGAGCTGGCCGAGGAGTTTGGCGCGACACGCCTGACAATCCGAAGCGCCATGGACGAGCTGGTCAAAAGTGGCCAGATTCGTCGCGTGCAGGGCAAAGGCGCCTTTGTGGGACACAAGTGGTTTGACGAGCACGAACGCAAGGGCGGCTTCCGCCAGTCGGTTTTGGCATCGGGCGCGACGCCGTCGGTGCGCATCCTGGCGCGCTCCAAACGCTACGCCGGCCCGTATTATGCCGACTTGTTTGGCATCGCCGAGGACGATCTGCTTTACTCGGTGCGCCGCCTCAACTGCATCGATGGTGAGCCCGTATCGATCGAGATGACACTGATTCCGTGCCTGCTGTTTCCGGGCATCGAAGACGTGGACATTTCGGTCTTCAGCCTGTTCGAGACCTACGATATGTTGGGACGCAAGCCAGATCAGTCGGTAGAGAAACTCGATATCGAGGCGCTGGGCGCACGCGATGCGAGTTTGCTCAATCTTGAGCCGGGCGATCTGGCGCTCGTGCTGGAAGGCCTGACCTATGACTCGAGTGGGCAGGCAATCGAGCATGCCAAGTCTTTTACCCGCGGCGACGCCGGCGGATATACCTACAACTATTAGCGTCTAGAGCGTCCCTGCGCATGGCGGGGGCGCTCGTTTTTACGGATATATGTCGCTTGACCGATGAGCGGCAAAAACTGACCGTCTACCGAGAGGGGAGGATGAAATCATAAAATCGGTATTAAAAACGGCTAACCTGTAATCGTTCACTGGTATTAAGAACCTTTGAATTGTTGAGCTTGGGGCCAAGATGTCCACAAGGTTAAGCGGTGCGACGGGGCGGCAAGCCCGTTCATTCCGTGCGACAATTCAAACTGCTCGTGAAAGGAGCGGGAATGAAGGAGACCGAGAAGATCGAGATCATGCACTTCGACCAGGAGGGCTACCTCG
>CAJMSO010000309.1 GCA_905216075.1 uncultured bacterium
GGCGCCGCCGACATCTCGCATATGGCGGGCGCCGAGGAATTCCAGATGGTCTGGCGTCAGGGCAACATCGTGGTGCTGGACAAGGAGCCGCGCACGCTCATGCCGCTCTACCCCGTGCCGACGCCGATATCGAAAGGCGTTATCGTCACGGGTACCGTGCATGGCAACACCGTGATCACCGCGACGGCCGCCGTGCGCGAGCCGGGCGACACGCAGACCTATGCAAGCGATGTGAACGCGCTGCTGAGCGGCGCGCGCAAGCTGGTGCCCGATCTGGACACGCGTCGCGTGGTGCGCGCGTTTGCTGGCGGACGCCCGGTCATAAAGGGGACGAACGACTTTTTTATTGGGCAGTCGACCATGGTGCCGGGGCTGTTCCAGGCCGCGGGCATTCAGTCGCCGGGTGTGGCAAGCGCGCCGGCCATTGCCGAGCGCATGGAGCTTGTGATGCGTGAGGCGGGCGTGGAGCTGCACGAGCGGGCGGACTGGAACCCAATTCGCCGCGCGCCGGACGACTTTGACCGCGCTCCGCTTGCGCGCAAGGAAGAGCTCATTGAGTCAGACCCCGCATGGGGCCAGATCGTCTGCCGCTGCGAGACGGTGCCCGAGGCCGAGATTGTGGCCGCGATCCGACGCCACCCGGGCGCGGTTTCGGTCGAGGGCGTCAAGCGCCGCTGCCGTGCCGGCATGGGTCGGTGCCAGAGTGGTTTTTGCCAGAGCCGCGTGGTGGCGATCCTTGCCCGCGAGCTGGGCTGTGACCCCAGCGAAGTGCTGTTGGAAGATGCCGGATCCTGGCTGGTCGAGGGACCGCTGAAGGGGGTGCGCTAGGATGGCGACGTTGGATATGCGCGACGGACGCGCGGAAGCGGGAGCTGTAGCGTCGGTGTCGACGAAGGCCTTCGACGTGGTCGTCATCGGCGGCGGACCTGCTGGCATGGCGGCTGCGCTTGCCGCACATAATGCCGGCGCCCACGTGGCCATCGTGGAGCGCGAGCAACATCTAGGAGGAATCCTCCGCCAGTGCATCCACCCCGGTTTTGGCCTTTCGCACTTTAAGCAGGAACTCACCGGCCCAGAGTACGCCCAACGCTTTATCGACCAGGTGCGCGCAACCGACATTGCGCTGTTCTTGGGCAGTATGGTGATTGGGATTGATTCGGGCGAGGGCACGTGTGTGGGCGACCCGGACACGGACGAAGGTACAGGAGATGCCGCAGTCCATACCGTCACGCTCATGAGCCGTACCGGCATGCTTCAGCTCACCGGGCGTGCGGTCGTCCTTGCTATGGGATGCCGCGAGCGCACGCGCAGCGAGATCAAGATCCCCGGCAGCCGACCCGCCGGCGTGTTTACGGCCGGCTTGGCGCAACGATACATTAATATCGAGAACCTCAAACCCGGCTCGCGCGCCGTCATTTTGGGCTCGGGCGACATCGGGCTGATCATGGCACGTCGCTGCACGCTCGAGGGGATTTCCGTCGAGGGCGTGTACGAGCTCATGCCGTACGCCAACGGCCTTCGCCGCAACGTCAAGAACTGCCTGGACGACTTTGGAATTCCGCTGCACCTGTCCACCACCGTCACACGCGTGATCGGGCACGACCGCGTGGAAGCAGTCGAGGTGAGCCAAGTCGACGAGAGCCTGGCGCCCATTCCGGGGACCGAGCGCGTTGTTCCGTGTGACACACTGCTACTTTCGGTGGGCTTGATTCCCGAGAATGAGCTTTCGGTTGCTGCGGGCGTGGAGCTTGACCCGCGCACGCGCGGCGCAGTGGTGGACCAGAGCCTGCAGACGGGCGTGCCGGGCATCTTCGCCTGTGGCAACGTGCTGCACGTACACGACCTGGCCGACAACGTGACGACCGAGTCCGAGAGGGCTGGCGCAGCTGCAGCGGCGTACGCGCTGGGGACCGGCATGGGCGCCGTTCCGGACTGCGAGCTCACCGTCTCCCCTGCCGGCATTGCAGGATACGCGCTACCGGGACGCATTACCGCCGTGGCGCTAACCAAGCTGAACTTCCGCGTACGCCGACCAGTCGACGCTGCCCGCGTGCGCATTCTGGCAGGCGACGAGGAACTGTTCGCCGGAAAGGTCCACGCGTTTAAGCCGAGCGTTATGGAAAGCTTCCCACTGCCGGCAAAGGTGATTCAGCGCGCACTCGACCTGGGTGCTAATGAGATTGTCCTATCCGTCGATCCCGTTGAGGAGGCGTAAGGCCATGAGCACGAATGCGACCGAAACGCTGCAGTTCAACTGCACCACCTGCCCATCCGAGTGCCTTCTGACCGTAGAGGTGGAGCGCGACGCCAATGGCGCCGTGGTGGAAGTGCGATCTGTGGTCGGCAACAACTGCCCGCGCGG
>CAJMSO010000310.1 GCA_905216075.1 uncultured bacterium
CTTCCATCCTGGGTATGTTCATCATCGGCGCCCTGGTCGAGCGCTGGGTGTCCATTTCCTTCACCCCGATCGTCTCCACGGTCAAGCAGTCTGCTGGCGCCTTTATCGACTGGGCTAGCCTGCCCTCCGGTTCCGAGGGTATCAAGGAAGCGCTGACGATGTACAACTCCGTCGGTGCTACCGCCCTTGATCAGATGAAGGTCACCACGCTCCAGGGTAACCTCGATCAGCTTATCCCCGGCCTTGCCGCCGTGTGCCTGACCCTGCTGGTCTGCAAGCTCCTCAAGAAGAAGGTTAGCCCGATCGTCATCATCCTGGCTCTCTTCGCCGTCGGCATCATCGGTCGCTTCTGCGGCTTCATGTAAGCACGCTTCGGCTTAAGACCGAGAATTGCTAGGCAAGGGCTTTTGAGCCATTGAAACGGACCGCACCCGGTGGGTACACTGGATGCGGTCCGATTGTTTTATTTGGAGGGCGAGGCGCGCATGGCGCAATCTCAGAACAGCACGGTCGATCTGGCAACGCCGGCGACCTGCCTTATGGGGCTTACCAGCCACGGCAACGTGATGGTGGGAAACAAGGCGTTCGAGTACTATAACGAGCGCAACCCCGAGGATTATATTCAGATCCCGTGGGACGAGGTCGACTATATCGCCGCCGAGGTTTTGCGCGGCACCAAGAAGATTACGCGTTTTGCCATCTTCACCAAGGACAACGGCCACTTTACGTTTTCGACGCGTGACGACAAAGAGACGCTTCGTGCGGTCCGCAAGTACGTCGACGAGGATAAGCTCGTTCGTTCGCCCGACTTTATCGATGTGACCGCCAAGGGCGCCAAGAGCATCCCCTCAGTTATCAAAAACCTCTTCCACAAAGGCAACTAGTCTCCTCATAAGTTGCGGTGAAATAGTTCTTAAATACGGCTTTAGATGCTTCAGACAGGAACTATTCCACCGCAACTTCGAAGTCTAGTCATGCGACGTATGGCGATGCAGTAAATCTGCTACACTAGTACAGTATGCCTCCGTAGCTCAGGGGATAGAGCACCGCTCTCCTAAAGCGGGTGTCGACGGTTCGAATCCGCCCGGGGGCACCAGAGGAATATCGAGCCCGGTACCGCTACGGTGCCGGGCTCTTCTGGTGTTAGAGCTGCGCCGTTCCATGCTAGCGGGTCGCATCAAAAGCAAAGCGCCCGCTTGCCGGGGGAGCAAGCGGGCGCTTCTGAGCGAATATGTTTGCGGCGTTCGCTGCGCAGATAATAAGCAGCCGGCTAGTTGCTTGTACCGGAATCGTCGCCTGAATCAGTACCAGAGCCAGAAACCGAAACCGTCAGTGTAATCGTGCTGTCGGTGGACTGCTTGCCGGTGGGGGAGACGCCTGTAACGGTGGCATCCTCGTTACCGCTTACGGGATTGCCGTTCTGGTCACAGAAGCCAATGTTATAGAAACCGGCGTTGTTGAGCGCGGTGACGGCGGCGGAGATGCTCTTGCCGTACAGGTTGCCCGGAACACTGGCCTTGCCGGACTTCTTGGCAATGACGACGGTAATCGTTGCGCCGGGCTTCTGCTTGCCGCTGGGGTTCCAGCTGATCACGGTGCCCTCGGTAACCGAGTCGTTCTCCTGGTAGCTCACGTCGACGCCAAAGCCTGCCATATCGAGGGCGTTGCGTGCTTGGGCCTCGGTCATGTCGGTCAGGTCGGGGACGGACGTGGTATCCGGGCCGCTCGAGACCTTGTACGAGATGGTCGTGCCCTTCGCGACTTCCTTACCGGATTCGGTGCCCTGCTCAAAGACCTGGCCCTCATCGGCCTCGTTGGCCTCCTCGGAGGCGTTGCCCTTCAGTCCAACGCTTGCCAGCGCGGCTTCTGCCTGGTCCTTGGTCAGGCCGACAAGCTGGGGAACCTCAACCTTCTCGGAGGGCTTGGGGCCCTTGGAGATTACCAGGTTCACCTTGGTGCCCTTGGCCTTCTTGGTGTTGCCGTTGGGCGTCTGCTCGGCAACCTTGCCCTCGTCGACATCGTCGTTGTAGCTTTGGTCGATGGTGCCGACCTCGAGGCCGGCTTCCTTAATCAGCTCGACGGCAGTCTGCTGGTCCTTGCCCAGCACATCGGGCACGGTGACCTGCTCGCCGCCAAAGAGTCCTGTGGCAAAGGCCACCACGATGCCGATGACGGCAACGGCTGCTACCACGGCGGCGATGATCTTATTCTTGTTGGATTTGGGCTTTTCGACCTCGTAGGAGCCGGTAGAGCCCGAAACCGAGCTACGGCCGGTATTCTGGCCGCTCACGCCCGAGACGGGACGCACCATAGCGCGCGTCTGATCGGAAAGCTCGCGAGTCTTGGTGGCGCCCAACTCAC